>JAFZBC010000333.1:0-3368 GCA_017561965.1 Oscillospiraceae bacterium | reverse complement strand
GCCCTCTATCGCAGGGCGTCCCCTCTTGCGGAGCTCTTGAACGTAAAAGAGTTTCGCTCACTGCGGTGAGCGACGGGGGCGCTGCCCCTCGACCCCGCAAGCCTTTGAAAAGGCTTGACCGAAACTTTTATTATGGGCATATTTTCTATACATAATGGGATTCTTAAGGGCTGGTAGCCCTTAAGCGGGGTATGGGGCAGAGCCCCATTTTGAATCCATCGGAGATCCCGCTTATTCGATCCCGAGAAGCTCGTACCCGGCGTCAGCGATGACGGCACGGAAGTTCTCCTCCGGAATCGGCGCTGCGGTTTCCACAACGGCCTTTGCCTCCTCATGACTGACGGACACGACGGTCACGCCCTCCATCTGCCCGAGGGCCTTGCGGACATGTGCCTCACAGTGCGGGCACATCATGCCCTTGATCAGAAGTGTTGATGCCATAATCTCTACGGCTCCTTTCTCGTTATTTCCGGCAGGAACCGCGGTCAGCGGCTCTGCTTTTTCCGGCTTGAACAGGTTCAGGCGCAGCGCGTTTGTCACAACGCAGAAGCTGGACAGGCTCATGGCGGCTGCCCCGAACATCGGGCTGAGCGTCAGTCCGAACGGCACCAGCACGCCCGCTGCCAGCGGAATGCCGATCACGTTGTAGAAAAACGCCCAGAACAGGTTTTCGCGGATATTTTTCAGCGTTTTGCGGCTCAGCCGGAGCGCGTTGAGCGCGTCGGTCAGGCTGCTCTGCATCAGTACGACGTCCGCCGCGTCAATCGCAACGTCTGTGCCCGCGCCGATCGCCATGCCGATATCCGCGCGGGTGAGCGCAGGCGCGTCATTGATGCCGTCACCGATCATACAGACCTTGCCTTTCTCAGAGAGCGTGCGGATGACCTGCTCCTTGCCCTCCGGCAGGACATTTGCGATGATGCGGTCAACGCCCGCTTCTCTGCCGATGGCGGCGGCGGTGCGCTCGTTGTCGCCGGTCAGCAGGACGACCTCCGTGCCGAGCGCTTTCAGCTTTGCGATTGCGTTCGCGCTGTCCGGCTTGATGACGTCCGCTGCGGCGATCATGCCGGTGAGGACGCCGTCCCTGAGAAAGAACAGCGGCGTCTTGCCCGCTTCGGAGAGCGCTTTCGCTTTTTCACGCATATCTGCGGGGATTTCGGTATGCTGTGCGGCGGTTTCCTCCTTGCAGCCGAGCAGGGGAATGCCGTTCAGTTCTGCACGGACGCCGCTGCCGGTCAGTGCGGAGAACTCCGTGACGGCAGGTGCATGAATGCCAGCCTGTTCCGCCGCCTGCATGACGGCTTTTGCCAGCGGATGCTCGCTGTGCTGTTCCAGTGCGGCGGCCTCGGTCAGCAGCTGCGTGCGGGAGATGCCGCTGACCGGAATGATATCCGTGACATGCGGCTGCCCCGCGGTGACGGTTCCGGTCTTGTCCAGCGCGACCACGCGGATCCGCCCGGTTTCCTCAAGCGCCGCAGCATTTTTGAACAGAATGCCGCATTTCGCGCCGACGCCGCTGCCGACCATGATCGCAACGGGCGTGGCAAGTCCGAGCGAGCACGGGCAGCTGATGACCAGAACGGAAACCGCTCTGGCAAGCGCAAACCCGGCGGTCTGACCGAGCAGCATCCAGATAAGAAATGTGACCGCCGCGACCGCCATGACCGCAGGAACGAAGATTCCCGCGACTTTGTCGGCGGTTTTTGCGATCGGTGCCTTGGACGCGGCGGCATCGCTGACCATGCGGATGATCTGTGACAGCGCGGTATCCTCCCCGATGCGTACAGCCTCGCAGCGGAGATAGCCGGAGCGGTTGATCGTGCCTGCCGATACGGGATCGCCCGCAGCCTTGTCCAACGGAATGCTCTCGCCGGTCAGCGCGGATTCATCGACCGCGCCGCTGCCCTCCCGCACAATGCCGTCCGCAGGGATCTGCGCGCCGGGGTGTACGGCAAACAGCATGCCCTGCCGCACCGCGCTGACAGGCACCTCGCGCTCTGTGCCGTTCTCGATGATGACTGCGGTCTGCGGCGCCAGCTGCATGAGGCTTTGCAGCGCGTCGGTCGTTTTGCCCTTGGCGCGTGCCTCCAGCGTTTTGCCGACGGTGATCAGCGTCAGAATCATTGCCGCGGACTCAAAATAAAACTGCTTCGCGTATTCCGAAGCCGCGGCGGCATCACCGCGGAGCTGCGCGCCGGACATTGCAAACAGAATGCAGACGCTCCACAAAAAGGACACAGCCGCGCCGCTTGCGACCAGCGTGTCCATATTCGGCGCACGCTTGACTGCCGCGCGGAATCCGCTGATAAAAAACTGCTGGTTGATCACCATGACGATGCCGGTCAGGAGCAGCTGCATCAATCCGAGCGCGACAGGGTTCTCTGCGAGGAATGCAGGCAGGGGCGCGCCGAGCATATGATGCCCCATGGTGCAGTACATCAGCACCGGCAGGACGATGAGCGAGGCGATCAGCCTGCGTTTCAGCTTCGGCGTTTCGGTATCTCTGAGCGGCGGCTGCGCGGCTTTTGTGCCGCTGTCGGATTGCAGCGCTGCACCGTATCCGGCTGCCGTGACCGCCGCAATGACGGCTTCGGGCGCTGCCACGCCGGAAACCTGCATGGAATTGGTCAGCAGACTGACGGCGCAGCTCTGAACGCCGTCCACGGCATTGACCGCCTTTTCGACGCGCGCAGAGCAGGCGGCACAGCTCATGCCCGTGACCTGATATTTCGTGTCCATAGACCGCCTCCTTTTCTATGAAGTATACCCGTTCGATGCGCGGTTATTTCATCAGCTTCCGGAGCAGCTCCGTCAGTTCATCGACGGCGCTGTCATCTCCGCTGCGGATATCCCGCACAACGCAGGAATGCAGATGCCGTGCGAGCAGATCCCGGTTGAACGCATTGAGCGCCGCGTTCACAGCTGCGGACTGCGTCAGGATATCGGCACAGTAGGCATCCTCCTCCAGCATCCTTTGCAGGCCGCGCACCTGCCCTTCGATCCGTTTCAGACGGTTCATCAGCAGCTTCCGCTCCGCTTCGGAGCGTTCTGTTTTTTTACCGCTGCAATGCGGACATTGCTGTTCTGACATATGTTTTCCCTCCCGTATCCGGCTTCTGATAAATACCCCCCACCGGTATTTATATGATACCATATCTTCGCAGATTTGTCAAGCCTGCATGACAAATGTCATTTCTGAAAGTGACTGCGGACACTGGAAAGCGCCGCCGTTTTCCGGTATAATCATATCAGAACAGCAAGGAGGTACGGATATGAACAATCCCGTTGTCAAAATCGAAAACCTGGTCAAGCGTTACGGCGATCTGGTCGCGCTCGACCATTTCAGCTTAGAGATCCGCGAGGGCGAG
>JAFZBC010000332.1:0-2316 GCA_017561965.1 Oscillospiraceae bacterium | reverse complement strand
CTATTTGTATTATTTGTGCCGATGGCGGCAATGGGGCTGATCCTGCTGAAAAAGGATCCGGCGCTGCTGGAAAAGCGATTGGATTCCAAAGAAAAGCAGGATACGCAGAAGCTGGTCGTGCTGCTGAGCCTGATCATGTTCCTTGCCGGATTCATTCTGGCGGGGCTGGATTTCCGGTTTGACTGGGTGCAGCTGCCGTACTTTGTTTCGCGGATCGCCGCCGGGATCTTTCTGGTCGGCTATGCGATGTATGCGGAGGTCATGCGCGAGAACAGCTATCTTTCCCGCACGGTCGGTGTGCAGGAGGGGCAGAAGGTCGTGGATACCGGGCTGTACGGCATCATCCGGCACCCGATGTACACCGCGACGATCCTGATGTTTACGATGATCCCGCTGATCCTCGGTTCCCTGGCGGCACTGCCGGTGTTCCTGCTGTATCCGGCGCTCATTGTCAGGCGCATCGGCAATGAGGAGCAGGTGCTCAAAAAGGAGCTCCCGGGCTATGACGCCTATCTGAAAAAAGTGAAATACAGACTGTTCCCGAAGATCTGGTGAACGGCAACCAAATCGTGACTGCGGTCAGAGGAGGCGGAATATGAAAATTGTGTTTATGGGTACGCCGGTATTTTCTGTACCGACGCTGGATATGCTGATGGAGGACGGCCACGAGATCGCGGCAGTCTTTACGCAGCCGGACCGTCCGCGCGGCAGAGGCAAAAAGCTGCTGCCGACACCGGTCAAGGAAAAAGCACTCGCATACGGGCTGCCGGTCTATCAGCCGCAGTCGCTCCGAAAGGGCGAGGATGCGGAGGAGGCGCTCCGCATTTTGCAGGAGCTGAAGCCGGAGCTGATCATCGTCATCGCATACGGTCAGATTCTGCCGAAAAGCATTCTGGAGCTGCCGAAATACGGCTGCATCAATCTGCATGCGTCCGTACTGCCCCGCTGGAGAGGCGCTGCGCCGATTCAGCGCGCGATCCTTGCAGGCGACAGCGAAACGGGCGTCACCGCCATGCAGATGGCGGAGGGGCTCGATACCGGCGACATGCTGCATACGCTGAAAACTGCGATTGCGCCGGACGAAACGGCGGATTCGCTGCATGACCGCCTTTCGCAGATCGCGGCGGAAACGATGCGGGAAACGCTGCTCCTGCTCGATCAGGGAATGCTGAAGCCGGTTCGTCAGGACGACGCGCTGGCATGTACCGCAGAAAAAATCACCAAGGACATGAGCCGCCTGGACTTCAAAAAGCCTGCGCAGGAGGTTGACCGGACGATCCGTGCGGTCACCGGCTACGCCATGATGAAGGGACGGCGCATCAAGCTCCACGCCTCCGTGCTGACAAAGCAGCAGGCACATATTCCCGCCGGAACGGTCATCGGCAGTGATGACGTCATCGGCATCGTCTGCGGTGACGGGCATATCGTGCAGCCGATCGTCATGCAGGCAGAGGGCGCCAAGGCCATGCCGACCGCAGATTTTCTCCGCGGATTCCCGCTGAAAACA
The DNA here is from genome assembly GCA_017561965.1 of Oscillospiraceae bacterium. Classification (GTDB taxonomy): domain Bacteria; phylum Bacillota; class Clostridia; order Oscillospirales; family Ruminococcaceae; genus Firm-04. Next base: position 809 of record JAFZBC010000332.1, on the reverse strand, counting down.
GGCGACCGCTTCTCAGCGGCCGAGTGACAGAAAGGAGTAATCTCATGCAGTGGATCCTTTTGATACTGGCGATCATCATTCCGCTGATCGCATCGCTGAATGTGAAATCGACCTTCAAAAAATACAGTCAGATTCGCAGCGAGCGCGGTATGACCGGCGCAGAGGCCGCCCGTCAGCTTTTGCTCGACAACGGCATCACCGATGTTGCGATCGAGCCGATCCCCGGCGATCTTACTGATCATTACGATCCGCGCAGCAACACGATCCGGCTTTCGCAGAGCGTGTACGGCTCCGACAGCGTGGCCGCCGTCGGCGTTGCGATGCACGAGGCAGGCCATGCACTGCAATATGCGCAGAACTATGCGCCGGTGCGCCTGCGCAATGCGATCGTCAAGAGCACAAATATCTGCTCGCACGGTTCGTCGATCCTGATTATGCTCGGTATTCTGTTCTCTGCCAAGGGGCTGGGCGGCACACTTCTGGACATCGGCATCATTCTGTTCTGTGCCGTGATTTTCTTCCAGCTTGTCACGCTGCCTGTTGAATTCAACGCGAGCGGCAGAGCCGTCCGTTCTCTGGCACAGGGCGGCATCCTCTCCGCAGAGGAGCAGACCGGCGTGAAAAAGGTGCTGACCGCAGCCGCCCTGACCTATGTTGCAGCGGTTGCGTCCTCGATCCTGACGCTGATGCGTCTGCTGCTGATCCGGGGCAGACGGAGATGAACGGTCTGAATGCCAGACTGCTCTGTGTCCGGACGCTGATCCGGTCGATCAAATCCAAAAGCTATTTCAATCTGGCGCTGACGCATG
>JAFZBC010000331.1:0-3359 GCA_017561965.1 Oscillospiraceae bacterium | reverse complement strand
TTGGATGCTCTGCCATTGCGGGCACCTCCGTTCGCAGCCGCAGTTATGTTTTTGCCATTTCCCAGAGAAATAATCCTGCCGCCATTGCCGCATTCAGCGAATTGGATGCGGGGGACATCGGGATCGTCAGCTTTACGTCACAGCGGTCGCTGACCTCCCGCGGCAGACCGTTGCCCTCATTGCCGATCAGTACGACGCCGCCGCGGCTGAAATCATACTGTCCGAGCAACACCGCATCTCTGTCCACGACGGCCGCACAGACCGGAACCCCGGCTGAACGGCAGTGTGCAAAAAACGCATCCGTATCCCTGATCCGGCGGATCGGTGCACGAAAGATCGCGCCCATGCTCCCGCGGATCACTTTCGGATTATACAGATCGCAGCACTGATACAGGTACAGCCCGTCCGTACCGAGTGCTTCCGCCGTCCGCAGGATCGCCCCCAGATTGGAAGGATCCTGCAAGCAGTGCAGCAGCATCGCGCGGTCACCTGCCTGCGGCATCAGATCCCGCTCCGGCAGCATTTCCGCAACCGCAAAAACGCCCTGCGCCGTTTCGGTATCTGCGATCTCCTTTGCCTGCTGATCGGAAATCTGCAGCATTTTTGTATCGGGTGCGGCATCGCGCAGCGCCGCATAATGCTGTGCCTTTGCCTTCTCCGTCAGCAGAACGGCCCTGAGCTTCACACCGGTTTGCAGGGCATCGAGCACAAGGCGGCTGCCCTCCAGCGCAAAGGCACCGTTTTTCTCCCGGACGGCGCGGCTCCGGTTCAGCCCGGCAAACAGCTTTACTGTCTGATTTCCAGTACCTGCTTGCAGAATCTCACTGCTCCGCTGCATGGTGCTCCGCCCCTTTCACAGTGTCATAACAAACACAAAACACGCTCTGACGTATCCGAGAGAGCGTGTTCGGTATCTTACATTACAGTGCTGCCTTCGCCTTTTCGACGATTGCCGTGAAGCCGGCAGGGTCATGAATTGCAATCTCGGAGAGCATCTTGCGGTTCAGGCTGATGCCTGCCTTGGTGCAGCCGTTCATGAACGTGGAATAGTTCATGCCGTTCAGCTTGCAGGCAGCAGAGATACGGGTGATCCACAGTCTGCGGAAGAACCGCTTGTTCTGCTTTCTGCCGATGTATGCATACTGACCGGACTTCATGACGGCCTGCTTCGCCATCTTGAAGTGCTTGGATTTGCTGCCCCAGTAGCCCTTTGCGAGCTTCAGGACCTTATTTCTTCTTTTGCGCGTCATCATTGCGCCCTTAATACGAGCCATGTTCTTTCTCCTCCGTAATCAATCAGTCCGCCGCGTTCTGCGCGGCAATCGGTTCGTTCGCGTCTGGAATATCCGCTTACAAATTACTTGTAAGGAACCATCTCGCGGATCGTCGGTGCATTTGCCGCGCTTGCGACACCTGCGTTACGCGCGATGCGCTTGACCTTCTTGTCCTTGGAAACAAGACGATGACGCTTGTAAGCGTGCTGGAACTTCACCTTTCCGCTGCCGGTCACCTGAAAACGCTTTTTCGCACCGGAATGGGTCTTAACCTTGATTTTCTTCACCTTAACGGCTGCCATGGATTCGTCCTCCTTGAAATTTCTTTGTATATGATCGCGTCAAACGGCAACGGCCGCTGCATCTGCACGACGCTGCATATCCTTAGCTTTCTGTTTCTTCAGCTGTTTCAGCAGGTGCCTCAGTGGCCGGAGCTGTCTGCGGCTTTTCCTGCTTCTGCTTTTTCTGCGCCTTATCGCCCTTCTCAGGCTTGTTCTGCTTCGGGGACATGAACATCACAATCGCTCTGCCCTCCATCTTCGGCGGCTTATCGACAACAGCGACATCACCGACCTCATCGCGGTAGCGCTCCAGCAGCTCCTCACCCAGGTGCGGATGTGCGATCGCACGCTTACGGAACCTGACTGAAACCTTGACCTTGTCGCCGCCCTGCAAAAACTTCTTGCCCTGTGCGACCTTGGTTTCAAAATCGTGCGTATCAATGGCGGAGAACATTCTGATCTCCTTGATCTCGACAATACGCTGATTCTTCCGTGCTTCCTTTTCGCGCTTCTGCTGCTCAAAGCAGTATTTGCCGTAGTCCATGACACGGCAGACAGGCGGCGTCGCCTGCGGCGCGATCTTCACCAGATCGAGATTCTGGTCATACGCGAGCTTCTGTGCGTCTCTTGCGGACATAACGCCTTTTTTCTCGCCGTCCGCGTCGATCACGAGCACCTCACGGTCACGGATCTCCTCATTGATTTGCAGTTCCTGCTTGCTAATCGCCAAGCACCTCCATTCATTGATCGTAAAAATCGTAAAAAAGAAACAGAGAGTACAAGCTGCGCTGCCGTACTCTCTGCTCATGAACATATCACCGCATAATGCGTTTCATTTCGTGAATCAGATTACCGTTTCGCTTTCGCTGGCGGTGAGAACAGCATGTTCCGCTTGCAATCCTTACATATTTTACAGGATTCCGGCAGAAAAGTCAAGTGCTGCTCCCGTTTTTCGTGAAACTGCACAAATCAGGCCGGGAACTCCTCGATAATCTTTGCGATGAACAGCAGAATCATGCTGACGTCGCCGCCGTCCACGCCGCTGATGCCGTCGCAGTCCGCATTCCGGCGTCCCTGATCCGTCATCTTTGCAGTGCTGTCCTCCGCAGCAAAGCGCGCGGTCAGCACCGCATCCGACACATCGACAATGCCGCTGCAGTCCGCGTCGCCGGAGAATTTTGCGGCAGGCTCCGGGGTTGTTTCCGCAGGTGTCGTCATCTCCGCAGATGTTGTCGTGACGGCCGTTGTGGTTTCAGTCGTGGTTGTTTCAGCAGCCGTCGTAGCCGGCTCCGTGGTTTCCGCGGGCTTTTTCACTGCGGCCGCGAAATAATTGACCGCATCCTTGTTCGTGAAGTTGCTGCCGAGCGTCACGGTTTCCCCTGCCTTCATATCGCGGATATAGACCGTAAACTCCTCGCCGTTCGAGCTGAACACCTGTGTCCGCATATGCGTATAGTCATCCAGCCAGTTCGGGGAGATGCCCTGCTGTGTCACATAATTCACCACACGGACATCCATCATGACATACAGCGTCAGATCCTCCGCGGCTGTCAGCTCCGCAAGTGCGCTGCCGTAGGACTTGGAATCGCATGCCGTACGGATATACTCCGCGCCTGCAAGCGAGTCCGGCAGATTTGCCGCGGTATAGGCTCTGTCGCCGAACAGCGCGCTGCCGTTCTGCAAATCCTGCTGAATGCTCCAGTTTGCGCCGTTTTTCGTATCGTGTACGAGCAGTTTGCCAATCAGCTTTCCGGTGTATTCCGGCTCTGTTTCCGGCTGTGTGATGACCGTTTCGCCCGGTGTC
>JAFZBC010000330.1:0-5380 GCA_017561965.1 Oscillospiraceae bacterium | reverse complement strand
GAGGACGTGCTGGACGCCGCCTGTGATCTGGCGTTTTCGCAGGGAAACGCGGCAGGCTTCTGCTTTTTCGGCGGTGAGCCGCTGCTGGAGCTGCCGCTGATCGAGCGCGCGATCCGGCGCAGCAAGGCGAAAAGTGCGGAAACCGGCAAACCGGTTTCCTACAAAATGACGACGAACGGCACGCTCCTGACGGAGAAGATCCTGGACATGATTCAGCGGGAGAAAATCGGCATCGGGCTGTCCTTTGAGGGAACGGCGCAGGACTGCTGCCGCAGATTCCGCGACGGCGGCGGCACCTTTTCCGCAGTATCGGAAAAGGCGAAGCTGCTGCTGAAATATCAGCCGGATGCCCATGCCATGATGACGATTGCGCCGCAGGCGGTGCCGCAATTCGCAGAATCCGTGCGTTATCTCTGCGGGCTCGGGTTCCGGCGGATCACAGGAACGATTGCATACGGCAAAAAGGTACACTGGACGGACGAGGACCTTGCGCTGCTGGAAACACAGCTGCGGGAGATCGCGGCCTTTTATGAGGCAGCGTTCCTGCGCGGCGAGCCGTTTTATTTCAGCCCGTTTGATGCGAAGATCCGCGACTGCATCACCGGATACAATCCGGGGGAACGATGTCATCTCGGATTCCGGCAGATGCCGGTTGCGCCGGACGGAAAAATCTACGCATGTACGCAGTTTATCGGGGATGAGGATTTCTGCCTCGGGGATGTGTTCGGCGGACTCAGCACGGAAAAGCAGAGAACGCTTGCCAGGCGCGAGGCGGTGCCGGAAACCTGCCGGGAATGTGCGCTGCGAAAGCGCTGCACAAATTCCTGCGGCTGTCTGAACCGTCTGGAAACCGGCAATGAAAATACCGTTTCGCCGCTGCAATGCACCTATGAGCAGATGCTGATTGCGATTGCGGACGAAACGGCAGACCGTCTGTTCACCGCAGACGGTGAAGCATTCCGGAAACGCTATGCGCCGCAGGGGTGAAGGCGTTTCCGACGGATTGAAAACAGGCCGGCGGGCATTCCCGAACCCATGACCGTTTCGTAAAACGCTATTCTGAATACAAATAGAACCAGCCGCTGGTGCGTTTCCTGCACACCGGCGGCTGTTGTTCTGTGGCACCGCCTGCGGCGAAATCGTTTTCCAAAGCAAACCATCCGGCAAGAAAAGCTGACGGGCGCTGACCACAAATGAAGGTCAGTGCCCGCTGTCATAGATCGGAGATTCTGTTATTCATGCAGCTGCCGTTCCTTTTTCAGCTTGTGCACCCGCATCCCGATGCGGACTTCCGCATAGAGCAGTAACAGGAAGACCGTAAGATTCAAACCGCTCACAAGAATGTTGATGTCCGAATGATACGTCAGCCCATGATGAAGATTCAAATAAGCGCTCCAGATATTCGGGAATGCGAGCGGCAGGAGCAGCAGCATGATCCGTTTGAGATGTGCCAGCTTGCTGTCCAGATCTGCATGGAGTTCAAACGGACCGTCCGCAGTCTTCTTGCGCAGATAGGTCCAGCGGAGATAGTTCCCGACGTAGTCTATACCGCATTCGGACAGAAAATCAAGGTATTCCTTGCCTTTCACGGAACCAGGATGATTTTCCGCCAGTTCCAGATAATAGCTGTATTCGCCCGGCTCGATGTCATCAAACCAGTATGTGCAGAAGCCGACATGGCAGAGCCCGAAGCCCTTTTCCGCCATCGCGTTCAGCCACTGTTCTTCCTTTTCGTACTCCCATACCCAGAACAGCTTGTGAAATTTCTGTTTCATATTGTACTCCCTTCTGTCAGTATCTTACGATTGTGTCAATGAGGCGTCTGCCGTTGGCGGCAAGCTCCTCCAGCCGTTCAATTTCCCCGAGCAGCACCGCCATGCCTGTCTGCGTGATGACGTACTCCTTTTTGCGGCTGTTCGGCTCCGTGCCGCAGGCTTCGATCCAGTTTTTTTCCAGCATGGTGTTGATTGCGCCGTAGAGCGTGCCCGCCGCCAGCCGTACCCTGCCGCCGGAGAGCTGTTCCGCGAACTGCATGATGCCGTAGCCGTGCCGCGGTTCCAGCAGAGAGAGCAGAATATAATAGACTGCTTCTGTCAGGGCACCGTTTCCGATGTTCATTTGCAGTCCTCCTTTCTTCGGTTGCCGTTATATTGTCTTACGTTATATTGCTTTCCGTTGTATCGCTTTCCGATATATCGGATTGCGATTGTATTATAGCATATTCTGCGCGGTTTGTCAAGAGGTGGCAGAAAATTATTTTTTCATGCTTTCCGCAAACAAAATCAGCGGCAGATTCCGCCTGCCGGAGGGGTGCTTTTTGCATTATTTCAAAAAAACAATTTTCCGGCATTTCGCATTTGTATGCAGCGCAGATTTTCTGTCGAAACGCTTGATTTTCTGACGCATTTGTGCTATGATAGAATAGCGGTGAAGTAGAAAAATAGACGCTTTGCCGCACAGCATATCTAAAAGGAGAGAGCAATATGAAAAAACGCACACTGACGGCGGTGCTTTGTGCTGCCCTGTGCCTGACCGGCTGCTCGGCAGCTCCGGCAGGAATCCAGCAGACAGAGACCGGCCAGTCCGCGGAACAGACCGCGGCAGAGCAGACGACTGAGCCGCAGGCCGCACCGGAAACGGATGTCCCCCCTGTGACAGAACCGGAGCAGGAACAGACGGTTGAAGTCATCACAGAGGCGGTCAAGACCAACAAGGCCGATACCGACACCAAGATTCTGTACAGTGACCGCGGGCTGGACGCGACCCGGATCAATGCGGTCGAGGAATCCGGCGAGGAGCTGAAGCTCGGCACGTCCTATCTGGACTGGACGCTGGAATCCTATGACGGCGTACTGGCAGACGATGCACAGTCGGTCGTCGCCATGGACGCGGATTTCTCCCGGGAGTCCACGCTGGCTGTCAACGGTGTTATGACCGTCCTTTCCAAGGATGATCCGAATTACCCGAATGCCATGCTTCTGCGCGTGGACAATCAGGCGGATTTTCCGTACTTTGTCAATGATTACCGCGAACGCGGCAAATATATTATCCAGAATTCCCGCGACGTCTTTGCGATGCTGGAACTTACGGATCCCCCCGTGGATGAGCAGTATGAGCTCTCGGTTTCCGTATCGGTTTCCGCGCTGCAAATTCATATGGGCAGCGGGGACTATGACACAATACGGGTAACGGCAGCGTCGAAACGTTAACAAATTATCTATTGAACTTCTGTGCTGCATGTGGTATACTGAATACGGTGCGCCGGAGGAACGCACCGTATTTGCAGTTTACGGGAGGACTTACATGCGAAGATGCATACCGGCAGCTGTCACGGCGGCCGCTTTTGTGCTGATGTGCTGTACCGGATGTGCAGCGGCAGAACCCCCGCAGGGGGACAGTGCGCCGCAGGAAAGCAGCGCGGCGGAGATCCCGGCATTTTCACTGCCGGACAATATCCTCGGGGAACCGAGTGACCTCGTTCCTGCGGTGACAGTCGATTCTTACGCAGTACCGGAGAGTGCAGGCATGGATTTTATCAGGGAACTGAAGCTGGGCTGGAATCTCGGCAATACCTTTGACGCCTCGGATGTGAAATCTCTGACGGCGGAGCATGAAATGGAATATGAATCCGTGTGGTGCGGCACGGTCACGACGATCGAAAACATTGCCGCAATCAAGGCGGCCGGGTTCCGTACCGTGCGGATTCCTGTATCATGGCATAATCATGTGGACGAAAACGACCGGATCTCAAAAGCGTGGATGGCACGCGTGAAGGAGGTCACGGACTGGTGCATGGCGATGGATCTGTATGTTATCATCAATACGCACCATGACAATGCTTTGGAATGGTACTATCCGGATGAGGCGCATATGGCGCGTTCGGAGCAGTATCTGACTGCGGTCTGGTCGCAGATCGCGGAAACCTTCCGCGATTACGATGAGCACCTGATCCTGGAATCCCTGAACGAGCCGCGCCTTGTCGGAACAGACTATGAATGGTGGTTTGATCCGGGCAGTGCAAAGTGTCAGGAGGCCGTCGGCTGCATCAACCGGCTGAATCAGCTCTTTACCGATACCGTGCGGGCGTCCGGCGGAAACAATGCGCAGCGCTGGCTGCTCTGTCCGGGCTATGCCGCCTCTGTGGACGGCGCCTGCGACGAAAACTTCCGTGTGCCGGAGGATCCGGCGGGAAAGGTCATTGTTTCCGTGCATGCGTATACACCGTATCATTTTGCACTGAACAAGGCCGGCACCAAGGAGTGGTCGCTCGATTCCGGCAGCGACACCGGCGAGATTCTGACCATGCTGGACAGACTCTACGGCACCTTTGTACAGAACGGGCAGCCGGTGCTGATCGGGGAGTTCGGGGCATTGAATAAGGATAATCTGGAGGCGCGTACTGCGTTTTCTGCATTTTATACCAAGGCTGCGCGGGCGCGCGGCATTTCCTGCCTTTGGTGGGATAACAATGCGTTCACAGGTTCCGGCGAGAACTTTGGACTGCTGTACCGCCGCAGTTCGACCTTCTCGTATCCGGAGATTGTGCAGGCGCTGCTCAGCGGGAGCGAAACAGGATAAACGGCCGGATACGGCTGAAAAGCGGGGGTAGGATATGAAACAGTTTCTTTTGGCAGTGCTGGTCTGTGCCGGTGCATGGTGCCTTGCGGGCTGCAATCAGGATGCACAGCCGGATGACGGTGCGGCGGAGTCATCCGCAGCGGAAACAACGGCAGCTGTCACGACGGTGACAACCGTGACGACGGCGGCGGAAACGACCACTGTCACGACCACAACGCAGGCACAGTATCTGCTTGCGGAGGATGCGGCGCTGGAAATTGATCTGTCCTCTGTCCGCGCGACCGGCTGCAAGTTTACGGTTGTGAATCACGGAGAAGCCAATCAGCCTTATTCCAAATGCTGGCGGCTGGTGGATCCGGAAACGGATAAGGAGCTGCCGCAGCTTGCGGATGCGGAGCTGAGCGATGCCGCGGCGGGCGTTCTGCCGCCGGAGGGCAGCACGGAAATCACCGCAGAATGGGAAGAGCGCTACGGCCCGCTGAATGACGGCGTCTATCTGCTGGAGCTGGTGCTGGAGCAGAATGCGGCGGAGCAGGCTGAGGAGAGCTCCGGTGCGGAGGCACGGAAGATCCCGAAAGTGGCCCGTACGGAGCTGGAGATCGATTCCGGCGGATTTGTCCCGCGCGTGAGTATTGACCCTGCAACTGTTACGCCGGAGGGCTGCACGCTGACGGTGCGCAACTCGCCGGACATCGGGCGCACCTATACGCTGGTGTACCGGCTTTATGACGAAACCGGCGCCAAGCGCGTGGAGCTGCTGCGGGAATACGATAAGGAAACGAAGCTCGCGAATGACTATCAT
>JAFZBC010000044.1:0-5978 GCA_017561965.1 Oscillospiraceae bacterium | reverse complement strand
CTGCGTGAAAAGCTCATCAAGAACGGCTATTCCTTCCATTCGCAGACCGATACCGAGGTCGCGGTGAAGCTGGTCGATTACTATTACAAGAAGTATGCACCGCTGCCGATCGAGGCGCTTGCGCGTGCCATGGTGCGGATCCGCGGTTCGTATGCGCTCTGCGTGATGTTCAAGGATTACCCGGGCGAGATCTACTGCGCCCGTAAGGACAGCCCGATGATCATCGGCATCGCGGACGGCGAAACCTATGTTGCCTCCGACGTTCCGGCGATTCTCAAGTATACCAGAAATGTCTACTACATCGGCAATATGGAGATCGCCAAGCTCGAAAAGGGCGCTGTCACGTTCTTCAACATCGACAGCGAGGTGATCGACAAGAAGCTGACTGAGATCAAGTGGGATGCAGAATCCGCGGAAAAGGGCGGCTACGAGCACTTCATGCTGAAAGAGATCCACGAGCAGCCAAAGGTCATCCGCGACACGATCAATTCCGTTGTCACGGACGGGCTCGTGCATTTTGATACCGTCAGCCTGACGGATGAGGAAATTGCAGAGCTGGAGCAGGTGTACATCGTCGCCTGCGGTTCAGCATATCATGTCGGCGTCGATCTGCAATACGTGATCGAGGCGCTGACCTCTCTCCAGGTGCGCGTGGAGCTCGCATCGGAGTTCCGTTACCGCGATATGAAGCTGCGCGGCAAGAGCCTGGTCATCGTCATCAGCCAGTCCGGTGAAACTGCGGATACGCTGGCTGCACTGAGAATGTCCAAGGAGAGCGGCGTCAAGACGCTCGGCATCGTGAACGTGGTCGGTTCGTCGATCGCGCGCGAGGCGGATAATGTGTTCTACACGCTGGCCGGTCCGGAGATCTCCGTTGCCACGACGAAGGCATACAGCACGCAGCTGGTTGCAGGCTATCTGCTCGCACTCCAGTTTGCAAAGGCGCGCGGCGAGATCGCCGACGAGCGCTATGATGAGCTGCTTGCCGAGATCAACACGATCCCGGAGAAGGTCGAGCGGATTCTGGAGGACAAGGAGCGCATCCAGTGGTACTCCAACAAGCTGGTCAATGTGGCGGATTCGTTCTTCATCGGCCGCGGCATCGACTACGCCATTGGCATGGAGGGCAGCCTCAAGCTCAAGGAGATCAGCTATATCCATTCCGAGGCATATGCAGCGGGCGAACTGAAGCACGGCCCGATCAGCCTGATCGAAAACGGCACCATCGTCATCAGCGTGGTGACGCAGGACAGACTGATTGAAAAGACGGTCAGCAACATGGTCGAGGTCAAGAGCCGCGGCGCCAAGCTGATGGCTGTGACGACCGCAGGCAACTATTTCCTTGAGGATACGGCGGAATTCACCTGCTATGTCCCGAAGATTGAGCCGCTGTTTGCGGGCAGCCTGTCTGTCATTCCGCTCCAGCTGCTGAGCTACTACGTGTCGATCGGCAAGGGCTACGACGTAGACAAGCCGCGTAACCTTGCAAAATCCGTGACGGTGGAGTAAGCGCATGTTTGATACGATCAAAATTATCGGAAAGCAATTCCGGCTCCCGGGTGAGCTGTATTCCTATGATACGATTACGAACGGCAATATCAATACGACCTACCGTGTGACCTACCGCCATGAGGACGGCAGCACCAAGGCGTATATCTTCCAGCGTGTGAACACGGTCGTGTTCAGCGATCCGGTGAAGATCATGCGGAATATTGATCTTGTGACGTCCTATATCCGCAACAAGTATCCGAATGAGCGCACGCTGCATTTTCACCATACTGCGGACGGCAAAAACTACGTGCTCGGTGAGGGCGAATCCTTCTGGCGCGTGATGAACTGGGTCGATTCGATCACCTTCGACACCTGTGATGACCTTGCGGTTATTGCGGCAACCGGTGAGGCGTTCGGTCACTTCCAGAATCAGCTGTCCGATTTCGACGGCGCGCAGCTTTACGAAACCATTCCGGACTTCCATAACACCAAAAAGCGTCTGGATACGCTGTTTGAGCATGTCGCGCAGGATCCCTGCGGCCGCGTGAAGGAGGTCATGCCGGAGGTGGAATATCTCTCCTCCGTGCGTCTGAAAGCGGGAGAGCTCTCTGTCCGGTACGCGAACGGTGAATTTCCGGTCAGAGTGACGCATAATGATACCAAGTCGAACAATGTGCTGTTTGACCGCATGACCAAAATGCCGATCGTCGTGATCGACCTTGACACGGTCATGCCGGGCATGGCGATGTACGATTTCGGCGATGCGGTGCGGTTCATTGCGAACACCGCTGCCGAGGATGAGCCGGACGTCAACCGCGTGTATTTCGATACCGCGAAGTTCCGCGCATTCTGCAAGGGCTATATCGGAGAGGTCGGCAGCAGCCTGACCCAGCAGGAGCTGGATTCGCTCGTTCTGGCCGCCTTTTCGATCACGGTGGAGCTTTCCGCACGCTTCCTGGATGACTACATCACCGGCGACAAGTATTTCAAGACGCATTATCCGCAGCACAATCTCGTCCGCACAAGATGCCAGCTCGCGCTCGCGCAGGACATCCTGCGGAAAAAGGAAGAGCTGAAGTGGATCGTGCAGGAAACCGCAAAGGAAGCCGCGGTGCAGTGAGGCAATACAGAAACTGAGGTGTTTTTATGGCAACGATCCTGCTTGCAGGCGGTGCAGGATATATCGGTTCGCATACGGCTGTCGAGCTGCTGAACGCAGGCTATGACGTGGTAGCGGCTGATAATTTTTCAAACAGTTCGCCGGAATCCATCCGCAGAGTGGAGGAGATTACCGGCAAGCCTGTGAAGCTCTATGAGGCGGATATCCGCGATAACGCAAAGCTGGCACAGATCTTCCGGGAAAACAGCATTGACGCGGTGATCCATTTTGCCGGCCTGAAAGCGGTCGGGGAATCTGTGGCAAAGCCGCTGAAATACTACCGGAACAACATTGATACGACGCTTTCATTGCTGGAAACCATGCAGGAGGCAGGCGTCAGGAATATCATCTTCTCCTCCAGCGCAACGGTCTACGGCGAGGAAAATCCTGTGCCGTATCTGGAAACCATGCAGCGCGGGGTCTGCACGAATCCTTACGGCTGGACAAAGGCCATGATGGAGCAGATCTTTGAGGACGCCGCCAAGGCGGATCCGATGCTTTCCGTCATTCTGCTGCGGTATTTTAACCCGATCGGCGCGCACCCCTCCGGACGGATTGGTGAGGATCCGCTCGGGATCCCGAACAACCTGATGCCCTATGTGACACAGGTGGCAGTCGGCAAGCGGGAATATCTGACGATCTTCGGCAATGACTACCCGACCAAAGACGGCACATGTATGCGCGATTACATCCATGTGGTCGATCTGGCCAAGGGGCATGTCAAGGCGGTGGCGTATGTGCTCGGACACAGCGGCACGGAGGTCTTTAACCTCGGCACCGGAACGCCGTACAGCGTCAACGACATTGTGAATACTTTTGAGCGCGTCAACGGCGTAAAGGTCGCACATGTGTACGGCGACAGACGCGCGGGCGATCTGCCGGAATTCTATGCGAATGCGGACAAGGCGGCTGCGCTGCTGGACTGGAAAACGGAAAAGACGCTGGAGGATATGTGCAGGGACGCATGGAACTGGCAGAAGCAGAATCCGGACGGCTACCGCAATCCTGACTGAGCGCAGAACATCAATGCGTGCGCCGGAAGGCGGGTACGCTTAGAAGGAGAAAAAGGTGGAGATCAAGGAATACAGGAAACATGCAGCGGACATGATCGCGCTGACAGTCTGCGCACTGAACGGGACAACACCCGATGCGGCGCTGACAGCACAGCTGGATCTGCCCGTGCTGTTTGAGATCTGCCAGCAGCATCTGCTGACGGCCTGTGTTGCGTATGCACTGGAATCTGCGGGGATCCGCGATGCGGCCTTTGCAGAGGCCAAGGAAAAATCGGTCTGCAAGAATATCCTGATGGATGCCGACCGGAAAAAGGTGCTGGAACGTCTGGAGGCGGCAGGGATCTGGTATATGCCGCTGAAGGGTGCTGTCATGAAGGACTGGTATCCGAAGCTCGGAATGCGGCAGATGTCCGACAATGACATCCTCTGCGATGACACGGCAGGGCCGCGCATCCGGGAGATTATGGAGGAGCTGGGTTTTACCTGCGTCCATTACGGCGTCGGCCATGACGATATTTATCACAAGGAGCCGGTCAGCAATTTTGAAATGCACCGGGAGCTGTTTGACATCGTGCTGGCAGAGAAGCTGCATCATTACTATGCGGATGTCCGGGAAAGGCTGATCCGGGACAGCGACAGTGCATACGGCTATCATTTCCGTGACGAGGATTTTTATATTTACGTTCTGGCACATGAATATGAGCATTACGCGCTCGGCGGCACCGGCGTGCGCTCGCTGATCGACATTGAGATCATGCGGCGCAGATTCGGGGACAGTCTGGATCAGGATTATGTCGCGCGGGAGATCGAAAAGCTCGGGATCACGGCGTTTGTGCAGCAGAGCTGCGCGCTGTCGGATAAGCTGTTCTCCGGCGAACCGCTGACTGCCGACGAGGAACAGGCACTTGATTATTTCATCACCTCCGGCGTGTACGGCACGCAGGAGCATCAGGTTAAAAATCAGCTTCAGAAAAAGGACGGCTCCAAGCTGCGGTATCTGTTCCGGCGCGTTTTTCCGTCGATGAACCAGATCCGGACGTTCGATCCGTTCTTTTACCGCCACAAATGGCTGATCCCCGTGCTGTGGATCTGGCGTCCGATCCGCGGACTGCTGCACAGCAGGGAAAAGCTGACAAAAGAACTGAAGCTGCTGCTCAGATCCGGGAAGCAGTAACGGATCTGCCAATGATCTAAGGGGGTTCTGATATGCTGGAAGCATTGAAGGAGGCTGTGTGTGCAGCCAATCTGGAGCTGGCCGCAAGAGGCGTTGTCATCTATACCTGGGGCAATGTCAGCGGCATCGACCGCGAAAAGGGACTTGTCGTGATCAAGCCGTCCGGTGTGGAGTATGACGGCATGAAGCCGGAGGATATGGTCGTTGTGGATCTGGAGAGCGGCAAAACCGCCGAGGGCAAATGGAATCCGTCCTCGGATACGAAAACGCATCTGGAGCTGTACCGCCGCTATCCGGAAATCGGCGGCATCACGCATACGCATTCGGTGAATGCGGTCGCATTTGCGCAGGCGGGACTGGATATTCCCGCGCTCGGAACGACGCATGCGGATTATTTCTACGGCCCCGTACCGTGTACCCGCTCGCTGACGCAGGCGGAGGTCGAGGCGGACTATGAGCTGAACACCGGAAAGGTCATCGCGGAAACGCTGGATCAGCGCGGAATTTCGCCGCTGGCGGTGCCGGGCATCGTTGTCCGGAACCACGGGCCGTTCACCTGGGGCAAGGATCCGGCTGCATCGGTGTATCACGCTGTTGTGCTGGATACTGTGGCGGAGATGACGCTGAAAACACTGCTGCTGAATCCGCAGGCGGAGATGCCGCAGTATATCCTCGATAAGCATTACATGCGCAAGCACGGCCCGAATGCCTATTACGGCCAGAGCAAATAAGGCGAACCAAATTGTGCGTTTTTACCCATAGAACGAATGATGCCCTCAGAGTGATCTGAGGGCATCATTTAGTTGATAAAGGTATCAATGCGCTGTGATTGATAACGGGGGCAGCGCAATCACTTGAACACGCCCACGGAGCCGAGCAGGAGCACGAACAGCAGCACCGGTGCAATGAACCGGATCATTACCACATACAGCCCCCGGCGGCCGAAGCGCTCGCCGTTTTTCGTAACTTCGTCAATTACCGTTTTCGGCTTGATGATCCAGCCGATCAGGATGCAGGTTCCGATTGCCAGCACCGGCATCAGAATGTTGTTGCTCAGGTAATCGAGAATATCCAGGATCTGCGCTTTGGAACCGTTCGGGAGCACAGCCTCGAAATACAGGAAATTATATCCGAAGCAGAT
>JAFZBC010000329.1:0-1510 GCA_017561965.1 Oscillospiraceae bacterium | reverse complement strand
TTTCGCTCACTGCGGTGAGCGACCAGAGGCTCCTCGCCTCTGGACTCTCGCAAACTTTTGAAAAAGTTTGATCAAAACTTTTATAATGGGATTCTTAAGGGCTACTAGCCCTTAAGCAGGGGTATGGGGGCAGCACCCCCATTACAAAAGCGACGAAAGCGCACTGCCGATCACCGTCAGCAGGCCGGTATCCGGCGTGCTCCACTTCCGGAAATGTCCGAACAGCCCGAACGAAATCACCGCAGAAGGTCTGCCGTCCCGCTCTGCAAGATACAGCACCGCGCCGAGCAGGTTTTCCGCCGTCATCCAGTGATAGACGTCGTCGGCAAGCCCCTCCAGCGCATTCGCATTGTCGATGACGCAGATATGATCCTCCGAATAATGCTGCAAAAACGGCTCTCCGGTCAGCAGCGCTGCGTCGCCCGCGACGGGGTGCCCCCAGCTGTACGCGGCCTTGTATTCCGGTGCCGTGAAAATCTGGATGCCGTCCAGCCCGAACTGCGGCCCGATTCGCTGGAGCAGCGGCAGGATCTCCTGCTTCTCATGCAGCAGGCTGCGCACCAGCTCCGCGGTGAAGCCCGCATTCGTCTGTGCAGGCGCTGCCGCATAAAGATCCGACATATCCCGCGTCCGGCTGACCTCAACCGCACCGTGCTTCTTCACGTCGTAGATGACATAGCGGTTGCGGCCTTTTTCCTTTGCGATATACAGCGCCTTATCCGCCTGCCGGAACAGATCCTCGTAGGTTTTTGCATCCGCCGGATAACAGGCGGCACCCATGGAACATGTCACATGCAAAGGCCCCTTCTGCGCAGCATCGGCATCCGTGGCCCATTCAAATTTCGTCCGGATCGCCCGCAGAATGCTGCGGAGATCCGTTTCATCCGCAATATGCTCCAGCACGAGCAGAAACATGCTGCCGCCGATGCGTCCCGCGGTGCCGCGCGTCCCGATCTCCGTTTTCAGAATATGCGAAAGCGTGAACAGCACCTCATCCCCGAACAGATGTCCGAAGCGGTCATTGATTTCTCGGAAACCGTCGATGGTCAGCAGCACAAGGCTGACCGTATCCTGCGGCTGCACCGCGAGCACGGCCTTGGCATGTGCGGTGATCGCGTTTTTGTTCAGCAGACCGGTTGCGGAATCGCGCGTGGTTTCGATCAGCCAGCCCGGCTCCTTGCTTTTATATTTCGCGTGCAGGAATCCGACCGTGCCGAGCACGCGGCGCTGTCCGGGCGCATCCGAGCAGGTCACGCCCCGGAATGCACAGTATTCCGTTCGTTTGCCCAGCGAGCAGACGCTCGTTTCCAGCTCGCACTGAAAGCGGCTCACACCGGATTCAATATCGGCGCAGAGCTTTTCAAATTTCGGGATATCCCGCTCGGCCACCATGCCGCCGGCAATCGCCTGCTGTTTCCAGTCGGCAAGGCGCATGTCCGCGATCACATTCTCACGGCAGACGTCAAAGGCCGCCAGACGGATATGCTGCGTCTGAAACGAGTAGCTGAAC
>JAFZBC010000328.1:0-5644 GCA_017561965.1 Oscillospiraceae bacterium | reverse complement strand
GTCGTTGCCGTGGTTGCTGAGGTCGTCACAGCTACGGTTGTCGTCGTGACAGCTGCTGCAACAGTCACCGGAGCAGTCGCGGTTTCGGCGGCTGTCGTGACCGGCGCGGCGTTCTCCTCAGCCGGGGCCGGCGGTGCGACATAGGAATAGGTCAGACCGAAGCGTTCCTTGTACACAGCCGCATCCGGCTGGATGATATGCGTGACAGTTCTGTTCCAGCCCGTCGTGAACCGGTGTGCAAACTCCTCGTAGCTGATGGTCGATTCCGCGATTGCGCCCATTCCGTTGGCATTGCCCTCCAGAATCGTGATCGTCGTGTCATCGTATCCGAGGATGATCAGGGAGTGGCCTGCGCTGCCGTTGAAGCTGCCGTTTTCCAGATCCGTTGTCGTGCGCAGATACGCGCCCGGCATCACCTTTGCTTCGGCAAGTACCTGCGGCGTGATCTCGGCAGGCCCCTGAAGCACGGTGCGCGCCAGTAAAACATCCTCGTTTCCGTTGAACGGCTGTTTGATCGAATACGAATTTCCGTTCAGAGGGAGTGCGTCAAACAGCTGGCTGTAAACGCCCTGTGAATAAATATAACACTGTTTGCCCCACTGCGACAGGCCGGTCGTGGTTCTTACGTAATATCTCTGCTGTGTGTTCAGATTGGTGCCGACCGCAAGCGGTTCCTCCGGTTCTGTCCATTCCTGATTATCCAGATACAGACCGCAGGCACCTTCTTCGATGCACTGCACCAGAGCTGCAAGGGCGGCGGACTGCCGGTATGACACAGCACTTGCGGCGGCTGTGACGACGGCAGCGGTTTCGGCGCTGGCTGTATAGCCGAAAGACGGCAGAACAGCCATGCCCGGCAGCATACACAGTGCAGCTGCCGCTGAAAGGAGCCGTTTCATTTGTTCTCTCATGGGGTGGGTGACCTTCTCTTTCCGATTGGTTGAGGTAGTGGGCGAGCACAGGCTTTCCCGGTTTTCCCTTTTGCTTCTTTTGTTTTATATTTTGTCTGTATTTATTCGCTTTTTGCTTCTGTTTGTTCCGGATCTGATTCCGGAGCGTATTGCTATTATAGCACGTTGTAATCACTTTGTCAACCTTTGAAGATTTCATGAAGTTTTCTTTAAGACAGTATTCACTGCCGGAAAATGACCGGGTTCCGAACGTATTTTCTGATGTTTCCGCGTTTCTCTTGTGAACAACTTACAAAAACGGAACGCTTTTTTTATCAAGGCCGACAAAAATCCGGCGGTGTTTGTTATGCAAAAAGTTACAAATCGGTTACAATGCAGGTAAAATCTTGCTTCGGAAAGAGGATACAATCAGACATCTGGATGCGACGATTGCACAGTTATGAAACAAATCGGCGCACCCTCGGAGCAGACTCCGAAGGGGCGCCATGGATAATAAGCATTTGTTAAGCAAACGGCGTTCCGTCCTCGCAGAGGATCGCGAGGCGCTCCGCATGGATCATGCCGGTTCGCACTGCGGGGGCATGATCCGGCAGCCATGCAAGGAATGCATCAGTCAGCAGCCCCGGATTCACATTTACCGAGGTGCCCGCGGGCATCCGCAGCTTCAGCACCAGCGCCTGTTCTGCGGTCTGCACGTCCGTCACCTGCGCCTGTGCCTTGACATCGACCTGCGCGGTGCCGCGCTTGGTCTTTTTCTCCACAAGGATTTCCGGCTGTGCGTGGAACTGCTCCCAAGCCGCGCGCAGCGCCTCCGCAGAGGTTGCTGCATCCGCACAGTCCAGCCGCACGGCGTAATCCGCAAAGGCAATGTCCGTGTGCTTCCGGACAGGTGCCGCGACTGCCAG
This sequence comes from Oscillospiraceae bacterium, assembly GCA_017561965.1. Taxonomy (GTDB): domain Bacteria; phylum Bacillota; class Clostridia; order Oscillospirales; family Ruminococcaceae; genus Firm-04. Next base: position 3,828 of record JAFZBC010000328.1, on the reverse strand, counting down.
AATCTGCAGATCCGGCGGCAGCACGCTGTTCAGGCGCGTCATTGCCTCCTCCATGGACATATCGCCATCGATGCGGAAATCCATGCATTCGCACCCGCTTTCATAGCCGAGAGAAAGTGCCAGCGGAAACATCAGATATGCATGGGGATTGAAGCCCTCCGTGAACCAGATCGGCACACCGGCGCGCCGGAACGCGCGCTGCATACAGCGCATCAGATCCAGATGCGAGATGTATTTTGCACGGCGGCGCTTTTCAAAGGTCGCTCTCACCGGTACCATAGACGACTCTCCTTTTTCGTCCGGCTCAGATTTGCTGATGCTTTTTCGGCATAAAGTTCACAAAGCGCAGTCCCTGATAGGACAGCACGCCCTTTTCGCCGCGCCGGACGGATTCATAGACGCTTCCGGAAACCAGCAGCTCCAGCTTGTTGCCGGTTTTCTCCTCAAATGTTACATAGTAGAAATTGGTGTTGCAGTAGCGCTCGTCATAGGGCGCCGTGTTGATGTCGCGCCGCACATCCCGCCGCTTGTAGATGACTGTTGCATCCACCGTCGTCATGCCATTGAGCTCGCCGCGCTTTTCCTTCTGCTTGCGGCGCACCCAGAGAATCACGAAGATCACAGCGCAGATCACGAAAATACCCAGCGGAACCATCCGCAGGATCGGGCCAACATACGTAAACGGATTTCCTCCACCTGTCATGTCATGTACCTCCAAAATGTTGTTTGTTCAGTGTGAAAATCCTCTTTCCTTATCAAAATCAAAAAAGCATGTGTCAGAACTGCATTCTCTGCTGTTCATTTTCTGTCTGTATAAACTGATCCGGAGGGATCTGCTCCGGCATCGGCTGCCCGTACATCATCTGTTCCTGCATCACCTGATTCAGAAGCTGCTGCTCCTGAACCTGCTGTGCATAGAGCATCTGCTCGGGCGTCTGCATCCGGTCAAAGCCGAGATAACGCTTTCGCTGGAAGGTCAGCTCGCCGCAGTCGCCCTCCGCCAGCATGCCGAATTCGCTGCCCTTCACCTTCAGCTCCAGACGGGAACCGTCCGGTGCTTCAAACGTCACATAATGTGACGTGGATGTCGTGCCGCCTGTCATCATGCCGTCGGCATTCATAGAGCCGCTTGTGCCGCTGACCTCTGTGCGCTTGCTGACGATCCGTGCCGATATCTTCTGCACGGGCGCCTGACTGTTTTTTGCTTCTTCGGAGATCTTGTGAATAATTGTGTAGAGAATGAAACCGGCGATCGCAGCAAACATGATGAAAAACATGAAGCCGAACAGCCCGCCGACATTAAATGAAAATCCCATAACTGTTCTCCTTTCAGGTCAGAATACTAGTTTGTCGCTGCGCCGGACTGCTCCGGTGCGGTTTTGCTGTAATCAAAGCACGGATGCCCTGTTACCTTTGTGACGCCGCAGCCCGCACATTGCAGCCGGCAATGCTTGGTGGTCTGTGCCTGTTTGGCCTTCTCGTTCTCACGGATCAGGAACGCCTTGTCCACGTAATAATCAAGATGATCCCACGGGAACACCTCGTCGTACGGCCGCGGACGGTTCGCATAGAATTCAACATTCAGTCCCTGCTCCGCAAAGGACTCCAGCCAGCCCGGGTAATTGAAATGCTCCGACCACGCATCGAAGATACAGCCGCGTTTCCATGCGCCGTAGACGACCTTGCAGAGCCTGCGGTCGCCCTTGGCGAGCACTGCTTCCAGAATACTGGTTTCGGGGAAGTGCCAGCTTGCACGGATGCGTTTGTGTCCGGCAACGGCCTCCTCCAGGATCTTCTGCTTGTGCGCGATCATCTCACGCGTATCCTGCGGGTGGAATTCAAACGGCGTAAAGGGCTTCGGCACAAAGGTCGCGATCGAGCAGGAGATCTGCACGGGCTTGCCCTTCGGCCTGCGCTCCATCTCGTAGAACATGTCCACGACACGCTGCGCCAGCTCTATGATCCCACGGATATCGTCATCCGTTTCGGTCGGCAGTCCCATCATGAAGTAGAGCTTCACGGAGGTCTGCCCCGCGTTGAATGCGATTTTGCAGGTGCGCATCAGCTCCTCCTCGGTGACGTTCTTGTTGATGACGTCGCGCATCCGCTGCGTCCCGGCTTCGGGGGCGAATGTCAGGCCGCTGCTGCGGACTCTGCGCAGACGGTTCATCAGACCGGTGCTGAAATTATCGACACGCAAGGAGGGGAGGCTCAGGTTAATGTGCTCGTTGTCGGTGAAGGTGAGCAGGCCGTCCATCATCTCCTCGATCCGCGAGTGATCCGAGGTAGAGAGCGAGCACAGCGACAGCTCCTCATAGCCGGTATTGCCGATCAGCTTTTTTGCCTGATCACAGATGGTATCCGGCGTTTTTTCGCGGAACGGGCGGTATAAAAATCCCGCCTGACAGAACCGGCAGCCGCGCAGACAGCCGCGCAGCACCTCCGTGACGGCTCTGTCATGCACGATCTCCGAGAACGGCACAACAAAGCTCTCCGGCGCCGGACATTTGTCAAAGTTTTCGATGATCCGCTTGCGGACGGTCGCGGGGGCGCCGTCCTTCGGGGTGACGGCTTTCACAGTGCCGTCCTCGTTGTAGCTGACATCGTAGAGCGAGGGAACATAGACACCCTGAATCTGCGCGGCCGCTTTCAGGAACTCTGAACGCGTCGCGCCTGCATCGCGCATTCTGACATAGAGATCCATGACCTCCAGGTCAACCTCCTCGCCCTCGCCGAGGAAGAACAGATCAACAAATTCTGCAATCGGCTCCGGGTTGCACGCGCAGGAGCCGCCCGCGCAGACGATCGGCGCGATGCTTTCGCCGCGGTCGCGCTGCCACACCGGCACGCCCGCCAGATCCAGCATATTCAGGATATTGGTATAGCAAAGCTCATATTGCAGCGTGAAGCCGATGAAATCGAAGTCTTTGACCGGCTCCAGGCTTTCCAGTGCGTAGAGCGGCAGCTTGTGCTCCCGCATCAGCGCTTCAAAGTCGGTGTCCGGCGCAAACACGCGCTCACACCAGTATTCCGGCCGCTGATTGATGACCGCGTAGAGTACCTTCATGCCGAGGTGGCTCATGCCGACGTCGTAGCGGTCGGGGAAGCAGAAGGCAAACCGCGCCTTGATCTGCGATTTGTCCTTCATGATGCTGCCCGGCTCGCCGCCGATATACCGCGCAGGCTTCTGTACCCTGAGCAGCAGCGGCTCAATTTTTTCAAAGAGGTTCATATTCAGATGTGCCTCCGGCGGATTTTGAATGGGCTTTCAGCCCAAGCCTGACCAAAGGGACGAAGTCCCTTTGGAATCCCATATTAGACAGACTGTATGCCCGAACGGCAGCCCCGTTCGGATCAGAGCAGCATCGGCAGATATTTCGGCGGCGTTTCAGGAATCAGCACAAAAAGTGCAAGCAGTACAAACAGCACGGTAAGCACTGCGATCAGCCATACGCGCTCTTTTTTTGAAAGTCTGCTCCTCGATACCAGTTCGTCATTGCACTTCGCGTGCATATATTCTTCTTCGCTTTCGTATGTAATGCCGTTCTTCTTGAACATTTCCGTGCCTCCTTATTCAGTGATCTGTTTCCGCACAAACGCGCCTGCCGGCACATCGGCATCACAGAGGAACGAGCAGTCCATGACTGCATGGTTCGCACTTTCGATCGGTTCGCCCTCGCCGTTTTGCAGATCGGTGACGGTCAGGATGAGCGGTTCTGTCTGCGGCATCAGAATCTCAACGGTATCGCCTGCGAAAAAGCGGTTGCGCTGGCTGACATACAGCCTGCCGTTTTCCTGCTTCTGCACGATGCCGACGACCTCGTAATC
>JAFZBC010000327.1:0-1918 GCA_017561965.1 Oscillospiraceae bacterium | reverse complement strand
GGAGCGCGTCTGCCGTGCCTGTACGGAGAAAACGAATGTCCCGACGATCCCCGCGTATATGTACGCACTGACGCGGGAAAAGCGCCTTCCGCCGATGGCGCTGGTGCGCAAATCGGTCTATTCGCTGCTGGAAAAGCAGAAGCGCGTTCCGACAGCCTGCAATCTGCTGGGCTTTTTCTCCGCGCTGGAGGACGGCTGTGAGATCTACCCGCTGCTGCGGTCGGCGGGCATCAGAACGGTCAGGGAGATCGGCCGCTGTACGACCTTTGCGGAATATCAGGCGCTGTCGAAGGCGAATTTCAATCTCCTGCTGAATGCGGAATCCCGCCATGCCGCGCAGGATATGCAGGAGCGGCTCGGCATCCCGTTCATTGAGCTGACAAGGCTTTACCGCCTGGACAAAATCCGCAATCAGTACCGGCTGCTCGGACAGGCGCTCGGCGTGACCTTTGATGATGATGACTGTTATCAGGAGGCGCTGGAAACGGTCGAGCGCTTCCGGGACAAGTACGGCGCGCTGAAAATCGCGGTCGGGGAGTGCCTGAACGCGGACAGCTTTGAACTGGCGCTCGCGCTGACCGAATACGGCTTTTCGGTGCCGGAGATTTACGGCACGGTCGGGGAGCGCAATTTCATCTTTCTCAAAAAGCTGGCGGCGCTCTCGCCGGATACGCGCATTTACTCGAATCTGTCGCCGTCCATGCTGAACTACCGCTGTGAGGACGAACCTGATGCGGTCATCGGCAATGACGCGATGTACTATCACAAAAATGTGCCGGGCATCGGCTTTCAGGAGGAGGCGCAGCCGTTCGGTTACCGCGGCGTGACGCTTCTGTTTGAGAAGCTGGATGCGGCGATGCAGGGGGTGAAGCCATGAGCAGTCTGCTGACACATCTTTCGCCGCTTGCGCCCGACGATTCCGGCGCCTGTGCGGTGCTTTATGAATTGGGCGGCATCACGGTCATCTGTGATGCCGGCGGCTGCGCGGGCAATGTCTGCGGCTTTGACGAGCCGCGCTGGCACGAGAAGCAGTCGGCGCTGTTCAGCGCAGGGCTGCGCGATATGGACGCGATCCTGGGCCGCGACAAGCTGCTGATCGACAAGCTCTGTCAGATCACGGAGCAGATCCCGGCGGCGTTTACGGCGATCGTCGGGACGCCCGTGCCTGCGGTCATTGCGACCGACTATCAGGCGCTCAGCCGTATGGCGGAACAGCGCACGGGGCTGCCCTGCATCGTCATCCCGACGGACGGCACGAAGTATTACGATGCCGGCGCGGAGCAGGCATATTACGCAGTATTTGACCGCTTTGCGACAGAGCAATATCCAACGAAAAAGAACAAGGTCGGGATCCTCGGCGCAGCGCCGCTCGATACCGGCTTTACCCGTGCCGCAGATGTCACAAAGGGCATGCATTATGACGAGATCGTCTGCTTCGGGCTTGACAGCGGACTGGATGAGATCTGCCGTGCGTCAGAGTGCTCGGTGATTCACGTCATTGCGCCCTCCGGATTAAAAACAGCGAAGCTGCTGCACGAACGGTTCGGAACACCGTATGTGATCCTGCCGCATGTACCCGGCGAGGTGCTGGAACAGTGCCGGAAAACCGGCATCGGGGACAGGCGCATCCTGATCGTGCATCAGCAGTATGCGGCAAATCATCTGCGGGAAACGCTGTATCCGCAGGAGGATTATCTCCCGTGGCCTGCGCAGATCGACTGCGCAACATGGTTCAGATTCGATCCGGCATACGCAAACGAAAACGACTTCCGCATCAGAACGGAGCAGGATCTCCGGGATGCGGCGCAGCATTACGACATGATCATTGCCGACAGCATGTTCCGGCGCGCCGTCCCGGATTTCAGGGGCGAGTGGATCGACTGGCCGCACGCGGCGGTATCCGGCTGCGGACGCTGTC
>JAFZBC010000326.1:0-3156 GCA_017561965.1 Oscillospiraceae bacterium | reverse complement strand
TGCTTCAAAAAGCAGATGAGCCGCTTCATCGACTTTTCCGACGGCAAGGCGCTCATGGTCAACAACGGCGACTGGCTGCTCAGCCTCAATTATATTGATGTGCTCCGCGAGGTCGGCGCATGCTTCTCGGTCAACAAGATGCTCTCGTTTGAGTGCTACAAGCAGCGCTGGGAGCGCGGCCTGACCTTCCTGGAATTCAACTACATGATCATGCAGAGCTACGATTTCTACAAGCTGTATCAGGATTACGGCTGCAATATGCAGTTCGGCGGCGATGACCAGTGGGCGAATATGCTCGGCGGTACGGAGCTGATCCGCAAGAAGCTCGGCAAGGATGCATACGCGATGACCATTACGCTGCTGCTCAATTCCGAGGGCAAGAAGATGGGCAAGACCGAAAAGGGCGCTGTCTGGCTTGACGCGGAAAAGACCTCGCCGTATGACTTCTTCCAGTACTGGAGAAATGTCGGTGACGCGGACGTTATCAAGTGCCTGAAAATGCTGACCTTCCTGCCAATCGAGGAGATTGAGGAGATGGAGCAGCACCTTGACAGTGGTGCAGCATACAACAATGCCAAAGAGATCCTTGCCTACGAGCTGACCGCCCTTGTCCACGGCAAGGAGGAGGCGGAAAAGCAGCGTGAGGCTGCACGCGCCATCTTCGCGGGCGGCGGCGTCAGCGATGATATGCCGACCACGGAACTGACGGCTGACGATCTGACCGACGGCGTGATCGGGATTCTGCCGCTGCTCGTCAAGACGAAGCTCTGCCCGTCCATTTCCGAGGCGCGCAGACTGGTGCAGCAGGGCGGCGTTACCGTCAATGACGAAAAGATCACCGATCCGAAGATGCAGTTTGCACTTGATACGGATCTGATCGTCAAAAAGGGCAAAAAGATGTTCCACAAGGTCAAAAAGGCGTAATCCGCAGACACTACCACAGGGAGGAACAGATCATGCAGGATACAGTTGCAAAGCAGCTTGCACAGGTCTATGACAACTGCGCGCGCTGCGAGGAAAAGGGGTATCACGTCGGGGTGCAGGGCAAATCCATGCAGGATTATCTGCGCTTTACGATGCTCAAGTTTTATGTGTATCTGAGCAGCAGCAACGGCAATATTTCGATGGCGGAGATCGCCTATCTGAACGATGCGCTCGGGTATTCCATGTCGGCGGATCAGATCGACCGCTTCAATGTCAGCAGCAAGATCACGAAGTACAGCTTAAAGGACAGCATGATCACCATGATGATGCCGTTCCTGAAAATGGATCTGGAAACTTCTCCGGTCGGCCCGATGAGCCTTGCGTTCATCGAGTTTGTGAATCAGGCCGGACTGGACTTCATGACCATTGAAAGCGGCGTTGCAGACCGCTTCATCATGCGCGATCTGAGCGCGCTGATTCTTGCGCTGCGCAATTTCCGCATGGAGTACATCACCAACTGGGAGAATATGATCCGCGAGCAGAAGCGCCGCGAGGAGATGGCAAAGCGCCCGATCTTCCCGACTGGCGGCGGCAATTCGCCGTGGGGCAATCCCGTTCCGTCGTTCAATCAGCCGCAGAACCCGAATTTTGTGAACAACGGCCCGATCGGCAATGTGCCGCAGAATAATATTCCGCAGAACAACGGTCAGCAGAATAACGGCAGACCGGTCAACCCGTTCCAGCAGCAGAATCAGCAGCCCAACCAGCAGCAGCCGCAGCAGAAACAAGAGGAGAAGGAGCTCACGCTGGAGGAGCAGCTCCAGAAGCTCGAGGATCTGACCGGCTTGCAGGCGGTCAAGCAGGATCTGAGCAGCCTGATCAACCTGATCCGCGTGCGCAAGATGCGCGAGGACAGAGGCATGCCGCAGGCCGCGATGACGCTGCACATGGCATTCCTCGGCAATCCGGGTACCGGCAAAACGACCGTTGCGCGCATTCTGGCGGGCATCTACAAGTGCCTCGGCGTTCTGAGCAAGGGGCAGCTGGTCGAGGTTGACCGTTCCGGACTGGTTTCCGGTTATGTCGGACAGACCGCGATCAAGACCAAGGAGGTCATTGATCAGGCGATGGGCGGCGTGCTGTTCATCGACGAGGCCTATGCGCTGACTGCGAACACCGGCAAGGGCGATTTCGGTCAGGAGGCCGTCAATACGCTGCTGAAAGCGATGGAGGACAACCGCGACGACCTGATCGTCATTGTGGCGGGCTATTCCGATCTGATGATGGAGTTCCTGGACAGCAACCCGGGACTGCGCTCCCGCTTCAACAAGATCATCACATTTGAGGACTATATGCCGGATGAGCTGCTTGACATTTTCAAGAGCATCTGCACCAAGTCCGGTATGAAGGTGACAGAGGAGGCGGAAAAGGCCGTGCTGGAATTCTTCATCGAGCGCTGCGGCCAGAACCTCAAGACCTTCGCAAATGCGCGTGATATCCGCAACTTCTATGAGCGCGCGATCACGAATCAGGCGAACCGCCTTGCCGCAATCGAATCTCCGACGAACGGCCAGCTGGAAACGCTGACCATTGACGACGTGCAGGGCATTGAACTGAATTAAGAACCGCAAGATCAGACGAAAGTCTGCGTGAGAAAGGATAGAGCTATGATCGTTATTACCATGGAAAACGGCAAACAGATGAAGTTCCGGCTGCGTCCGGACTGCGCCCCCATCTCCTGTGAGAACTTTGAAAAGCTTGTCAGAGAGGGCTTTTACAACGGCCTCTGCTTTCACAGAGTCATCTCCGGGTTTATGATCCAGGGCGGCTGCCCGGACGGCACCGGCATGGGCGGCCCGGGCTGGCACATCAAGGGCGAGTTCCTTGCAAACGGCGTGCCGAATCCGCTGAAGCACAGCCGCGGCGTGCTCTCCATGGCGCGCGCACAGGATCCGAACAGCGCTGGCTCGCAGTTCTTCATTATGCACGCAGATGCGCCGTATCTGGACGGCAACTACGCTGCGTTCGGTGAGATCGTCGAGGGCCTGGACGTGGTCGATGAGATCGCGGGCGTGCAGACGAATTACGCTGACAAGCCGCTCCAGCCGCAGATCATGAAAACCGTGGAGATCATCCCGGACTGAGTGCGGACTTTCCGCGGAACGCTCCGGCATTTCTATCAGATTATGAAACGGGCGCTGACTGAAAAAGTCGGCGCCCGCTTGTCTGTCA
>JAFZBC010000325.1:0-1872 GCA_017561965.1 Oscillospiraceae bacterium | reverse complement strand
TGCGAGCAGCTTGCCGGTCATCAGCGCAACCGGATGCACCGCCGTCAGGATCGTTTCCATGAGCTTGGATGTCTTTTCCAGCATGACGCTGTTCGCCATCGCCTGGCCGTACAGAATGACCATCATATAGACCATCATCACTGTCATGAACGGAATGAACACCTCAAGAATCTGCTTGACAAGGCTGTCCTCCGCATCCTTTTCTTCCGCATCCGGGGAAACGGCCGTCGTTTCGGAGCGCACCTTCATAGAGAGCAGTGCGGTTTCCTCCGCCGTCAGGTTCGCCTTCTGCATCAGCAGCGCAGAGAAATTGCTTTCCGCAAAGGATGCAAAGCTGCTTGCCTTGCTGCGGGATACCTCGGTATCCTCCGTCAGATAGACGGTCAGCGCATAGACGTCCTCCGGCTTCGTCACCCGCAGAATGACCGCGCCGGCATCGCCCGCGGCAGCTTCAACCGCCGCATCCATGGAATCGCACGGGATGTATTCCACATCCGTATAATCGCCGGTATCCTTCAGCACATTGTAGTCTGCCTTTCCGGCGGTTTCATCCGCAATATAAACCGTGCTGACGGCACTCTCATCCGCTTCGGTTTCCTCTTTTGATGCGAGCTTCGTGACGCACAATGTCACCAGCGGTATGCCGATCAGCAGAATACCCGCCATCAGAAGCGTCGTGATCAGCCAGCCCTTGGATTTCAGCATCTGCCGGAAGCTGTACGAAAAGACCTTGCCGGTGCCCGCAAACGGATTTGCATGCATTGTATGATTATTGTTTTCCATGCGGAGCCTCCTTTCCGGCAGCAGCCTTTGCAGCTGCACGCTCCTCCTTCAGCATCCGCAGGATCTGTGCGGGCTTCGGGACGCTGCCGCGGTACAGCAGCATCATCTTATACACCCTGCCCGCCGTGCGCACGAGCAGCACAGCCGTCGCGGCCTGAATGACCAGCGCAAGCAGAAAGACCGGCAGACCGATCTTGCCGCAGGTGTAATTCGGGAACGCACAGAACGGCGACGTGACCGGGAACAGCGAGCAGAACAGGTTGACGGCATCGCTCTCGGCCAGCGGCGCAAACACACTGCCCAGATAACCGCCCATCAGGAAAAACATGTTCAGGAAGCTCGCGGACTGCATATCCTCCGTCTTGGAAATGCAGGAGCCGGCAATCCCGCTCAGGCCCATGCTGATCGCAAAGGTCAGCAGCATACAGATCACCAGCAGCACAGCCGTGCCTGCGGAGAAATGCAGCGCCGTCAGGCGGAACGGCATGATCTCCTCCAGCAGCGGCTTCAGGAACGAGAAGCCCCCGAGATGCCCCGCGATCTGATAGGAGATGAAGAATCCGACGCCGACCAGACCGAACCCGCAACAGATAAACACAGCGACCGCCAGCAGCTTGCCCGCCAGCAGTGCGACCGGTGAAACGCTGACCATCAGCGATTCCACCAGCTTGGAAACCTTTTCCTCCATGCAGGACTGTGTGACATAGCCGATCGACAGGGCACAGAGGATCAGCAGCAGATAGGAGTATGCCATATTGACTGCGGCATGTGTATCCATATTGGATTCCACCGTCCCGCTCTGATACTCCGCGATCTTTGCGACCTGTGCGACCGCCGCGCTGTTGACGGTGATCTCCTGTTCCTCTGTAATGTCCAGGGATTCCAGCAGCGACTGATGCAGCGCATCCTCCAGCACACGGTTGAGCGTTTCGGCATCCGCGCCGGTCACGCTGCCGTCCTCGCCGTAGAACGTCCGGATCGTAAACTGCTTCTGTTCCCCGCCGGAAACCGCCGCAGTTTTTTTGTTTGCACCGGCAGCACTGCGGAACACCGAAGCCTTGTCCGTGCCGATCGACAGCACCGCCGCAG
>JAFZBC010000324.1:0-2394 GCA_017561965.1 Oscillospiraceae bacterium | reverse complement strand
TCCGTGCAGAAGATGTACAAACTTCACGACGAGATCCATGCCCGCAGGCTGCGGCAGACAAAGAGCAGCACTGCATCGTGAACGCAGAAAGGAAGGTATCCAATGGAGCTTTACCGCCCGCTGAATGCAGACGAGTTTCATGAGGTGGAAGCGCGCAGCTTTCGCGGATTTCCGCCCAGACCGGCTGAGCAGCCGCTCTTTACGGCGCTGCTCTCGGAGGAGGGTGCTTCGCAGATCGCGCGGCATATGCGCATTGCGAAGGAATGCGACAATATTGTGTATGTGGTGAAATTTCTGGTGGAGGATGCCTATATCCGGCAGTTCCCCGTGCAGCATGTGCAGGAGCGGAACCGCCGTGCGCTCTGGATCCCCGCGGATGAGATCGACATTCTGAACCAGCATCTGATCGGAGATATCTGCGTGCTGGCCAGCTATGAGATCGACCGCGCAGACGGCGAGGAGTTCTTTGCCTGAAAGGGGTTCAGCGACGGCATTCTGCAATGATGCAGAGGCGGCAAGAACGTATTATAACAATCAGGAGCACTGATTCCGTGCAGATGCGGACAGGCACACCGATGCGCAGGCAGCCGGACGGCTGCCTGCGTTTTTGCGGAATACAGGAACGGGCAGCAGAAAGGGCCGATATGGAACAAAAAAAGACAAAACTGAAAAATCCGCGGATTGTGGCGCTGCTGGCGTTTTTCAGCTGTGCGCTCTGGGGCAGCGCGTTTTCCGCCGTCAAAACCGGCTATGCGCTGTTCGGGATCCGGACGGATGCATGGGCGGATCAGCTGACCTTCGGCGGCATCCGCTTTGCGCTGGCGGGGATCATGGCGCTTGCATTCGGGAGCATCCGCGCGAAAAAGCTGCTGGTTCCAAACCGCCGGTCTATGAAAAAAATCTGCATCATCAGCCTGTTTCAGACGGTGCTGCAATATTTCTGCTATTACATCGGCCTTGCGCATACGACAGGCGTCAAGGCGTCGGTGCTGGTCGGAATGAACGTGTTTACAGCGATTCTGATTGCATCGCTGCTGCTGCGGATCGAGAAGCTGACCGCACGGAGCATCATCGGCTGCACGGTCGGATTCCTCGGAATCATCCTGATCAACCTGGACGGACTGACCGGCGGGCTGCGCTTTCAGCTGATCGGGGACGGTCTGATTCTGCTGTGTACGGTTGCGAGCGGGTTTTCGTCCGCGTTTATGAAGAAGCTCTCCGGCGGCGAGGATCCCGTGCTGCTGAGCGGCTGGCAGTTTCTGCTCGGCGGCATTGTACTTGCAGTGATCGGCCTGCTCGGCGGCGGACAGATCGGGACATGCACGGTACCGGCGGTTTCGGTGCTGCTGTATCTGGCGTTTGTATCGGCGGCGGCGTACTCGGTCTGGGCCATGCTGCTGAAATATAATCCGGTTTCAAAGGTGGCGGTATACGGGTTTATGAATCCGGTGTGCGGCGTGGTGATCTCCGCGATTGTGCTGCATGAATCCGGCGTGCTGAGCGTCAGCTTTCTGATTGCGCTGGTGCTGGTCTGCGCAGGCATCATCATCGTAAACCGATGCCCGCAGGCAAAAGTGCCGTCAGCAGATTCATAATGGTGCGCTGCCCTCGACCAAAAACTTTAAATTGTGCCTCGACAGTGAATCCTTTAAGTTGTCAGCGTTTTTGCAGTATCATCTTAAAATGGGATTCTTAAGGGATAGTAGCCCTTAAGCGGGGTTTGGGGCGGAGCCCCATTATAAATCCATCGGAGATACTTCTTTATCCACAAATGAAACCGGGCGCTGAGAACAGTCAGCGCCCGGTTTTATTGTATTTCATTCTGTCAGATCATGCGTTATTTTTCGCAGTGCGCGGCGTCGCGACGACTGGCTGGATCAGCACGGAATCCTTGTTCTGGATCGGTGCCAGCCCGTAGACATCGCCGAGCTCCCGGATGATCGCTGCGGCACAGGCCTGCATGTGGTTCGCGTTCGGCAGAATCCGCACGCCTGCGTCCAGATCGCGGTAGAGGAACCGCCGGATCGCGGTCTTGCCCGCCATGACGCCGGTCGTGATCATGCAGTCCCCGAACAGCTCAATCTGAATGAGCCTGCGCTCGGACTTTTCCATCTCCGAACGGATCAGCGAGAGCAGTGCCTGGAGAAGAACCGTGTTCTCGTATTCGTCTGCAAGCTGCTCCACATGCTCCTGATTTTCCTTTTCCGCCTGCCGCGCAAACGAAATATCAAACAGCGCGGTCTTGGTGACGGCATTGTATTTCTTTGCATATTCCTCCGCAGTTTCCGGACGGATTTCTTTCAGCACGCGGTAGAAATTCCGGTGGATCTTCCGCTGCACCTTGACAGGATACGACTGCGAAAGATCGGTGATTTTCAGTTCTTTCAGCGCATC
>JAFZBC010000323.1:0-1925 GCA_017561965.1 Oscillospiraceae bacterium | reverse complement strand
CGGACTTGCGGCGGTGCTTCTGATCCCGACGGCCATTGCGCTGCGGAGTACGACGGCAGCCGGAATGACGTTCACGGGCTGGGACAAGGTCTGTGAGCCGCTGACGCTGCTGTTTTCGGTGCTGGTGCCGTTCGGGCGGATCCGTGTCAATGTGCATCCCGTGAATTTTACGGCGGGATTTCTGCCGCTGCTTTGCTGCTTCGGTTTTCTGACGGAGCGGAAGATCACACTGCGGGAACGGATCTGCACCTGTCTGCTGCTGCTGTTTCTGCTGGTGAGCCTCTGGTGGGCGCCGCTGAATTTTGCATGGCACGGATTCCATGAGCCGCGCTTTACCGTTGACCGCTTTGCATATTTTGTTCCGCTGGTGCTGTGTTATATGGGCTGGCGGTTCAGTTCCGTGCAGACAGGCGAGATCCGCAAGGTAGGCGGATTGCTCCGTACGGCCGGGATGCTCCTGACGGCCGGGCTGCCGCTGTACTGCTGTGTGCTCTGCGGGCAGACGGAGCTGCCGGCCATCGGGATTCTGATGCTCGTGCTGTACGGCATTTGCTTTGTACTGTTCGTGCTGCGGCCGAAGCGGCGGGTTCTGTGCTCGGTGCTGTGTGCCGTGCTTGCGGCTGCGGAGCTGACGCTGAATCTGAACTGGACGGTGCAGACGATCCGGCAGGATCCGGAGGCGGTCCCGCGGACGGAGATTTCCCATGCGCTGACGCAGATCCGTGCAGACGCTGCTGCGGGTGAGAATCTTGACCGCATCGGCTTCCGGACGGATCCGGTCAGCCTTGTGAACAAGGGGATGCTCTTTGACGATGCGCTGTATAATTCTGCGGCATTTTCGTCTATGAATACCGCGCAGATCCTGACCTTCTGTCAGAAATGCGGCATGACTGCTTCGCCGGTCGGGGCGGATTACAGCTTTCAGCAGATTTCCCCGTTTGCCATGCAGCTGCTGGATATCTGCTACACGGTTTCGGATGCGGACACGCCGTTCGGCACGCCGCTTTCGGAGTCCGACGGCGGCGGGATCCGCGCATACCGTACTGATACAGTGCGCACGGCGGGCTTCTGTGTCCCGCTGAAAGAGCAATATACGGTGGATGCGGATACTGACGTGTTTGCCGCGCAGAATGCGATGTTTGCGGAACTGACAGGAATGGACGCCCCGCTTTTTGAGCAGGCACTGCCGGTGCCGGATCGTTCGCTGGATCTGACGGTCACGCAGACCGCGGAGGATACCTTCGCGTATGCGCCGTCCGACCCGGACGCAGATCCGATGAAAACGCATCCGAATATTTACTGTGCCTTTGAGATTCCCGAGGACGGCGTTTACTACGGCTTTTATGCGGCCGATCAGACGGAATGGGAGGGCTATGAGGTCTGGAACGGGGAAACGCAGATCGCAGGCGGATTCCTGAAAGATCCGATGCAGCTCTATTACTGCCCGACGTTTGTGCTCGGTCAGCTGAAAAAGGACGATCTGCTGCATTTTCAGTTTTATCCGAAGCGGGCGGCTTCCGGGTCGCTCCGGGTATATCTAGTCAGACTGAATGAAGCGGTCTGCGCAGAGGGGCTTTCCCGCCTGACCGCGCATCCGCTGGAACAGCAGCAGATTACGGACTCCTCGCTTTCCGGTACGGTGACGGCTGCGCAGGACAGTCTGCTGTATCTTTCCGTGCCCTATGACAAGGGCTGGCGTGTGACGGTGGACGGTACGCCTGCAAAAACAGAACCGGTTTACGGCGCGATGACGGGCGTGAGGCTCTCCGCCGGAACGCATCGGATATGCATGAACTATTTCCCGCGCGGACTGACTGCGGGCTGCATCGTCAGTGCAGTCAGTCTGCTGATTCTGCTGATCTGGCTGCCGGTTTCCGGGCACAGGATCAGAACGCGGCGAAAGAATGCCGGACAGCCGCAGACTT
>JAFZBC010000322.1:0-2163 GCA_017561965.1 Oscillospiraceae bacterium | reverse complement strand
GAAACCCACCCGCTGCTTGAAACCATCGACGCACCGGTTTCTCTGAAGGTCGGCGACAACATCACCACAGACCACATCATGCCGGCGGGCGCAAAGATCCTGCCGCTGCGCTCCAATATTCCGAAGATCTCCGAGCACTGCTTCGCCGTCTGCGACGAGGAATTCCCGAAGCGCGCAAAGGCGCTCGGCCAGAGCATCATCGTCGGCGGCGCGAACTACGGCCAGGGCTCGTCCCGTGAGCATGCAGCGCTTGCTCCGCTGTATCTCGGCGTCAAGGCGGTGCTGGTGAAGTCCTTTGCCCGCATCCACCGCGCAAACCTGATCAACGCAGGCATCCTGCCGCTGACCTTCGTCAATGAGGCGGATTATGATAAGATCGCACAGGGCGATCAGCTCGTGCTGGCAGACGTCCGCAAGGCCGTCGAGGATGGCAGATCCGAGCTGACTGTCATCAACAAGACCAACGGCGCGGAGATTCCGGTGCTCTGTGAGCTGACCGGCCGCACCAAGGATATCATGCTCGCAGGCGGCCTGCTGGATTACACCCGCGAGGCTCTGAAATAATGTCTGCACCTCTGACCGCACAGCAGTCCGGCGGACGGCTCTCAGCGTTTGACTTAAAGCTCATTGCCATTATCGCAATGACCGTGGATCACATCGGCTGGATGTTCGTTCCGACCGCAACTGCTGCCGGACAGATGATGCATCTGATCGGCCGCATCACGCTGCCGGTCATGTGCTTTTTCCTGACTGAGGGCTATCACCGCACACACAATCTCCGGAGGTACGCCGCACGGCTGGCCGTATTCAGCTGCATCGCGCAGTTTGCATTCGCGTATTATCAGACCGGCTCGTTTCTCTGGTTCGGGGAGGAAAGCATCCTTGCAGGACTGCTGCTTTCCCTGCTCTGTATCTATATTTATAACGGCGGAAAGGAACGGGATCCGGCCGACCGGAGCGACTGCTTCGGAACATCCGGCCGTTCCGCTGCCGAACGGATTCCCCCGGCACTCCGCTTTCCTTTGATCGCGCTGCTGGCGCTGGCGGCAAAGAAATGCGACTGGGACATCGCAACGGTCATGTTCACGATGACCTTTGAGCTTGCGCGCCCGTACGGCGTCAGAATGCAGTGCAGAGCATATCTGCTCGCGGCGGTCTGGTACCTGCTCCCGCAGTGCTACCGGATTGCAGCCGATCCCGGCACAGCTTCCGAAAAGCTGTTTCTGCTGGGCGTGCTGCTGCCCGCGCTGCTGCTCCGGTTCTATAATGGCAAAAAGGGCGGCGGAACAAGCAGCGGAATCTCCAAATGGTTCTTTTATGTCTACTATCCGGCGCATCTGCTTCTGATCCGGCTGATCGCAGGCAGGATCGCCGCAAAGGGCTGAACCGGCGGAATCCAAGGAACTGTGCGCGCAGCACAGCAGTTTCCGGCATTTCACAGACCTGATTCTGTGAGCTTATAATGGGAGGTTATACCAATGGACAAGATCAAAATGACAACGCCGCTCGTCGAGATGGACGGCGACGAAATGACGCGCATCCTCTGGCAGTGGATCAAGGATATCCTCATCTGCCCGTATGTCGATCTCAAGACCGAATACTACGACCTCGGCCTGAAAAAGCGCGAGGAAACCAAGGATCAGATCACCGTTGACAGTGCAAATGCAACGCTGAAATACGGCGTCGCGGTCAAGTGCGCAACGATCACCCCGAACGCAGCCCGCGTGGAGGAATACGGCCTTTCCGAGATGTGGAAGTCCCCGAACGGCACGATCCGTGCGATCCTCGACGGCACCGTGTTCCGCACCCCGATTTTGGTCAAGGGCATTACCCCGTATATCCCGACATGGACAAAGCCGATCACGATTGCCCGTCACGCATACGGCGATGTGTACAAGAACACCGAAATGCAGGTCAAGGGCGGCGGCAAAGCTGAGCTTGTCTGGACGGACAAAAACGGCAACGAAACCCGTCAGCTGATCCACGAATTCACCGATGACGGCATCATTCAGGGCCTGCACAACCGCGATAACTCGATTGCAGGCTTTGCAAGATCCTGCTTCAACTATGCGCTGGACAGCAAACAGGATCTGTGGTTCGCAACCAAGGATACGATTTCCAAGCAGTACGATCACAGATTTAAGGATATTTTCAGCGAAATAT
>JAFZBC010000321.1:0-3848 GCA_017561965.1 Oscillospiraceae bacterium | reverse complement strand
GCGATCAGGCCGCCGCGTTCGGTGCGCTGGATATGATCCTTGTCAATCAGATGCCGCAGCAGAATGCGGTAATCATCCTGCGTAATGCGGCGGAACGGCTGTAATTTCAGCACGCGCCCTGCAAGCTGTGCGGGCGTCATCTCGCCGTTCGCAGCCAGCGTGCTCATGGTCTGGTGATACAGCAGGCTGAACGGCAGCCGGTCCAGCTTCGGCGGCTCGACCCAGTGCTCCTCCGCGTAAAGCTGCACCAGCGCGATGCCCTGCAGCAGCTTCCACGGCACCGTAGACGGCAGCATCGCACGCGCCTCCGGCTCCTCCTCGCGCATCACGAACCACATTTCCGGCGGCAGTCCCCGGCGGCCGGTGCGTCCCATGCGCTGCAAAAAAGAGGATACCGTAAATGGCGCATCGAGCTGGAATGCGCGCTCCAGCTTGCCGATGTCGATGCCGAGCTCCAGCGTCGCGGTCGTGACGGTCGTCATGATCTGCTCCTCGTCCTTCATGACTGCCTCAGCTGTTTCGCGGTAGGCTGCGGAGAGATTGCCGTGATGGATCAGAAATCTGTCCGGCTCATGCTTGCTTTCGCAGTACTGCCGCAGAGAGGTCGTCACGGCTTCGCATTCCTCGCGGGAATTAACGAACACCAGACACTTCTTCCCGCGCGTATGCGAGAAGATATAGCCGTAAGCGGGATCCGCGGCGGGCGGCGCCGGATCGGTTTCCCGCTCCAGCGGCTCCGGTGCATCGACCTCTTTGCCCTCCGCCGCCTGCGCATCCATAGCATAAAAATGCTCCATCGAAAGCCGCCATGTACTTTTCTGCGGCGCGATCTGCGGGATGACGGTATTCCGTCCCGAGCCGGTGCCAAGATAGACGGCGGTCTGCTCGATGTCCCCGATCGTCGCGGAAAGCCCGATCCTGCGCGGATTTGCGCCGGAAAGATCGGAGAGGCGCTCGATCAGGCAGAGCGTCTGGCCGCCGCGGTCGCCGCGCAGCAGCGAATGGACCTCGTCAATGATGACAAAGCGCAGATCGCGGAACAGCGCGGGGATCATCGCGTGCTTGTGGAGCATCAGCGCTTCCAGCGATTCCGGCGTGATTTGCAGAATGCCGGACGGGTGCTTCAGCAGCTTTGCCTTCTGCGACTGGCCGACGTCCCCGTGCCAGCGCCAGACTTTGATCCCCGCAGGCTCGCAGAGATCGGTCATGCGCGTGAACTGGTCGTTGATCAGCGCTTTCAGCGGTGCAATGTAGATCGCGCCGACCGATGCGGGCGGATTCTCCTCCAGCAGCGTCAGCACCGGAAAGAAGGCCGCTTCCGTCTTGCCCGAGGCCGTCGATGCGGAGATCAGAACATTGTCCTCACTGTTGAAGATCGCGTCCGCGGCCGCAACCTGCACCGCACGGAGCTTCTCCCAGCCCGCGCGGAAAATGTATTCCTGTATAAAGGGCGCATAGCGTGAAAATGCATCCATGCGGGATTTCCCCTCCGTTCCATTTAACGACTAACGATAAATTTTTATCGTGGAAATGCATAAAGGTGCCTGCAAATCCGTCATGCCGGATTGTGCAAACATATAATAATTATCGTTTATCGTTAAAATCTAGTTGACAAGCATTAAATTTCGTGCTATGATACTGGCAGCGGAGCAACAGGGCTCCGGACAACAGGACATTCACAGAATAAGGAGATCAATCATGGAAAACAATCATGAAACAATCAAACAGAACACCACGGAAACGATCCGCAGGTACAGCAAGCCCGCGCTGATCCTGACGGCCGCCGTGCTTGTCGTGCAGTGCATCGTCACAGCGTACAGGGTGTGTTACATCATCGCGCATCACACTGCATTTGACGGCTCAATGTTAAGCTATCTTTCTGAGATCGAATACCAGAGTATGCCGGTGCTGATTATGAAGTTCGTGCTTACAGCCGGGAGCCTGATCCCGCTGCTGATGCTGTTCAGAGGTCTGCGGAAGGACGGGGTGCCCTTTTCGGAACGGAACGCCCGTCTGCTGAAAGCCGCAGGGATCATGCAGGGGCTCCGCGCATTGATTCCCGCACTGATGGAGATCGTACCGGTCGCACGGTATGAAGCGCTGTCGGAGCCGCGTTTGTATCTGCAATTCTTTGATCACCGCACGCTCTCGTATCCGGCACTCGGATTCTGCATCCTGCTGCTTTTCCTTTCGCGGGCATTCCGCTACGGCGCGATGCTTCAGCAGGAATCTGACGAAACGCTTTGAAAGGAGTCACTGATGAAAGAACAAATCCTGACCAAACCCGAAGTCATTGACAAGCTCAAAAAAGGCAGCCTGTGGATCGGCATCGTCTGTGTGCTGGCGGTTCTGTTCAATCTGGCGGCTTGCATGATCCTATTCTTCCGTTACAGATCACCGGACGTCACAGATGCAGTCACACAGTATACAATGATCCGTGAATTCGTGACCTACGGTCTGAGCGCGGCGATCATGCTGCTGGCGGCACTGATGTTTCTGCACATTGCAAAGGACGGGATGCCGTTTACAGTGAAGCGTGTCCGCACCGTGCGCATCATCGGCATTTTGTTCCTGCTGAACGCCGTCATTCCGACCGTCGTCATCGGCGGGGTGATCACACCCTTTTCCGTGACGAATTATTCATCCCTGATCGAAGGTCTGCTGTTCCTGTTTATTGCCCATATCATCCGCTACGGTGCAATGCTTCAGCAGGAATCTGATGAAACACTGTAACACAGCAGAAAGGCGTTCATATGACAAAGAAAAAACGCAGTCCGCTGAAAATCCTCGGTTTGCTGTTGCTGATCATCCTGCTGCTGTGTGCAGCATTCCTTGCAGGGCTTTTCGGCTATAACCGGGCTGCGCTGCAAAAAGAGGCTGCACTGATCCGGCATCAGGGACAGTATGTGCAGATCGACGGCGGAAACATGAATATTTACACCGAAGGAACCGGCGACAAGACGCTGGTCTTTCTGGCCGGTGCAAATACGCCTGCCGTGATCCTGGATTTCAAGCCGCTGTTCAGCCGGCTCTCGGACACATATCAAATTGCGGTGATCGAAAAATTCGGCTACGGTTACAGCGATGACGCAGACGGCGAACGCAATCTCAGCACATTGCTGCGGCAGGACCGCGCTGCACTGGAACAAGCCGGCATCGAAGCTCCGTATGTCCTTTGCCCGCTTTCCGCATCCGGTCTGGAAGCGATCCGCTGGGCGCAGCTTTATCCGGACGAGGTCGAAGCGATCATCGGTCTGGATATGGCCGTGCCGGAACAGTTTGACATCCAGATCGGCAGCCTGGAACATGCGGAGGTCCAGACCATTGAACAAGCGCTTTCGGAAAGCAGTTTCCTGAATTTCTGGACCTACGACACGGGCGGATACCGTCTGTACAATTTTGAAAGCGTCTTTCCGGCCGTCAAAAGCCCGGATCTCACGGAAGCAGAACGCACGGAGTATAAAGCGATCACCTATCACTGGTACAGCCGGTTTTATCAGACCGCGATGTTCCGGGAGGGTATCCTGACCGAAGCACAGCGCTGTGATTTTCAGGCAGTCCATGACAGTCCCGTGCCGGATGTTCCGACCTTGCAGATCCTCTCCTCGGACGAAACCATGTTTTCCGCGATGCTCGGGGAAAACGGCATGCAAACGTGGGAGCAGATCCATGAAAACTACACTTCAACACTGTCAGACGGCAGACTTGTGCAGCTGGAATGCGGACATTATGTTCATGCAGAAGAACCGGAAACAGTCAGCGCGGAAATCCGCAGCTTTCTCAGTGAAATACAGTGAGGTACGCTTATGGCAATTATTTTACGGCTTGACCGCGTCATGGCTGACCGG
>JAFZBC010000320.1:0-2059 GCA_017561965.1 Oscillospiraceae bacterium | reverse complement strand
GATGCGGGTGCGTATTCGTTCTTCCGCGGCAATTACGAGGACGATGATGAGGACAGCACCACGCCCGCTGAGGAGGCGATTCAGGCGCATTCCGCGGAAAAGCTGAAACTGCTGCTGGATCACGGCGCGAAGCTGAAAGCGGAGTATCTGGAAACCGCGCTGAACAATGCCGACGTGGAGGCTGTGAAGATCCTGCTGGACCGCGGCGCCGATCCGGATGCGAAATATCAGCAGACAGCGGAAACCGTCCGGGAACATATCAAAAAGCAGTATCAGTCGAAAATTGACCAGAACCGGCTTTCGGATGCGGAGCGTCAGATTCTGGCGCAGCTTGGCATCTTGTAAGGCGCGCGCGTATGCCGGAGCATGTACAGCATCCGTTTCCGCCGCTTTTCGACGCGCATTCGGAGATTCTGATCCTCGGGAGCTTTCCCTCGGTGAAATCCCGGGAGCAGCGCTTTTTCTACGGCCACCCGCAGAACCGGTTCTGGCGCGTGACAGCTGCCGTGTTCGGTTGCGCGGTTCCGCAGACGATTGAAGAAAAGCGCGCGTTTCTGCTTTCGCACCGGATCGCGCTGTGGGATGTGATCGCGTCCTGTGAGATCACGGGCTCATCCGACAGCAGCATCCGCAATGTGATCCCGAACGATCTGACGCCGATCCTTTCGGCAGCAAAGATCCGGGAGATTTTCGTCAACGGCGGAACCGCCGCTAAATACTACGAGAAATATCAGAAGCCCGTGCTGCATCGGGCGGCTGTCCGTCTGCCCTCGACCTCACCCGCAAATGCGGCCTGGAGTCTGGAGCGCCTGACAGCAGCCTGGCAGGTGATCCGCATGGATCCGCAGCCCGGGCAGGGAGAAAACCGATGAACAAAACATATCAGTCTGTGATACTGCTGCTCCTTGCGGGCAGCATCACTTTTATGTCCTGTACAAAGCAGCCGCAGCAAAGCAGCACGGATCCGCCGGCATCATCCGCCGCAGATCCGGAGCAGCAGACGGTCATTTCTGATGCGGTCACGCCGCCGCAGTTTTCGGCGGAGGGCGGCTTTTATGCAGATGCCGTATCTTTGACGCTGTCCGCGGATTCGGGCACGGAGATCTACTATACGCTCGACGGGAGCACACCGACAACGCAGAGCCTACGCTATACGGAGCCGATCACGCTTGCGAACCGCACCGCGGAACAGAACATTCTCAGCGCACATACGGAGATCGCACCGGAGAGCAATTATACGCTGCCGGTCGCCGCGCCGGATGCGCCGGTGGACAAGGCTGCGGTTGTCCGGGCGATCGCCGTCAATGACAGGGGCGAGCAGAGCTGTGCATCCGCGCAGACGTATTTCATCGGGCTGGATGAGAAGTATCAGAACGGCGCTGTCGTATCGTTGCTGACGGACGAACGCAATCTGTTTGATCATGATACCGGTATTTATGTCCTCGGCAAGTCCTATGACGACTGGAAAAACAGCACGGACTATGATCCCGAAACGCCCCCGTGGCACACGCCCGCGAATTATACGCAGAAGGGCAGTGCGTGGGAGCGCCCCGCATCCATGCAGCTGTTTGCGGAGGGCAGGCCGGTGCTGACGCAGGATGTCGGCATCCGCATTCACGGCGGCGCGACGCGCTCCTATGCGCAGAAAAGCCTGAATATCTATGCGCGCAAGGATTACGGCAAATCCAAGCTGGAATATGACCTGTTCGGCGGCAAAGTGACCGCGGAATACAGCGGGGAGCCCGTCACGGCGTTTGATTCGTTCATTCTGCGCAACGGCGGCAACGATGCGCAGTATACGCGGTTCCGCGACAAGCTGAACCAGTCGCTTGTATCCGGCAGGCATTTTCTGACGCAGGGCATGACGTCTTGTACCGTGTTCATCGACGGCGAATACTGGGGACAGTATGAGATCACCGAAAAGCTCGATGCTGCGTTTATCAAGGCGCATTACGGCATCCCGAAAAAGCAGGTGTGCATCGTCAAGAAGGAAACGCTCGACACAGGCTCGGAGGAATGCTTTGCACAGTGGGAGCAGCTCCGCACAGACATCCGGCAG
>JAFZBC010000043.1:0-4331 GCA_017561965.1 Oscillospiraceae bacterium | reverse complement strand
TGCTGTTCCAGCGCGGTTTCCAGCAGCGCGCAGGGATTTCCGTGCATCAGCAGCAGGGAGATGTGTCCCGCGGAGATTTCCGCACCGGATGCGTTCTGCAAGGCCTCCGTCAGCAGCGGGAGCGCCCTGGCTTCTGCGGTGATGATCTCATCCGACTGTGTGGCATGTGCCGCCAGCCGGATGCTGTCCCCGAGATCGGCGGCGAGGATATCCGGGGCGCGTCTTGTGCGGATGTCCGTGCAGCCGCAGAGCAGCAGCGGCATCAGCAGCAGGGGCAGAACATGGATTTTCATATAGCGCATCTCCTTTTGGCATGATGAATGAACGGCAGGGCGGCTCCGGTGAACAGGGCGGCGGCGGAAAGGAGCAGCCGCGCAGGCGGCAGAAGCAGGAACAGTACGCAGGATGCGCAGTACGGCAGAAGGACTTGCAGCGGCTTTGCCTGCGGCCGTGCGGAAATGTGCAGGCATGCGGCGATGCACAGTCCGCCGCAGGCAAAGGCATAGAGCATCCAGAAGCCGTCCGTGCGGATCGCCTCGGTCAGCGGCGTCCGGGCGAGCAGCAGGAAAAACGGGTTCCCGATGCTGCCGCGGAGCCGCCCGTTCTGCATGGTGCCGAACAGGACGAGCAGCGGCAGGAGCAGCCCCCGCGCGATGATCCATACGGCAAGGCCTTTGCGGGCATTCTGCGCGGACTGCTTCTGCATCAGCAGCGGGATCAGCAGCAGCCCGCCGGAATGCCGCAGCTCGCTGAAAAAGTCGGCGGCAATGCTGTCCGGCATGAACAGCGCGATGCCCCGCAGCGTCCCGAAGGCGGCGAACGGCAGCAGGATCAGCCCGGCGGCTCCGGCAAAGAGCAGGAGCTCCGCGGCGCGTCCGAATGCGTTTTCCGGCTGCCGCAGCGCATAGAGCAGCAGCGCGCCCAGAAGCAGGAGCATGATACCGCAGTGCGGCAGCAGCAGATCCCGGCAGAGCCCGCGGAACTGCACGGTCAGGTCTGCCGCGTACAGCACCGTGCCGATCCGGCAGAATTGCAGCAGCTTCGGCGGAAAGGTAAGCTGTTCCCGGCGGCGCGTCAGCAGAAAAACGACTGCCGCCTGCGGGATCACTGCAAGCAG
The DNA here is from genome assembly GCA_017561965.1 of Oscillospiraceae bacterium. GTDB lineage: Bacteria > Bacillota > Clostridia > Oscillospirales > Ruminococcaceae > Firm-04. The sequence continues at coordinate 3,214 of JAFZBC010000043.1, read as the reverse complement.
CATGCCGAGCGCACCGGCAGCGGAATACGGCACATCCGAGCAGAAAAAGCCGAACAGCCTTGGTAAAATCAGCAATGCAGTCTGTGCGGTGACGGCGCTCTTTGTGTGATTCTCCAAAAACATACTCCTCTCTTGACAAAACAGGTGCATAGTGCTACTATTTAATTGTATAAACATGTGCGGTACGGGCGCACATGAAACAGATGAAAAGGGGTTGGTAAATCTATGAAACACAAAACGGGAAAGCTGGTCAGTCTGCTCTGTGCGGTCAGCGTGGCAGCTGCGGGGGCGGCATATGCCATGCCGGCAGCGGCGCTTGAGGGCTTCGATCCGGGGCTTGGCGTACTCGGCATCCACCAGACAGGCAGCTGCGGCGAACAGGTGACATGGTCTTTGGATGAGGAAACCGGCACGCTGACGATTTCCGGCACCGGCGATATGGCCATGAGCAACCGGGAACTCATGCTCGGGTTTCTGCCGATCGCAGGCAGTGTGCAAAGCATTGTGATCGGAGAGGGCGTCACCGGCATCTGCGCAAATGCGTTCCTCGGCTTTGACCGGCTGACGTCCGTCACGCTGCCGGAGAGCCTGAAGCGCATCGGGCAGGGCGCATTCGACGGATGCAAGAGCCTGGAAGAACTGGATATTCCGGCCGGGGTTGAGGACATCGGCGCATATGCGTTTCTGGAAACGCCGTGGCTCAAGCATCAGAAGGAAACGCAGAGCATGGTCATTGTCGGCGGCGTGCTGCTTTGCTGCGGCAACGAATGCCCCGGGGAGCGGCTGACAGCAGAGGAAGTTTATGCATTGACGGGCAATCAGTTTTATTTTGAGGATATGTATGCACTGACGATCCCGGACGGGGTCAAGACGATTGCGGACAGGGCATTTGCAGGCTGTTATGAGATGATCACGCTGACCGTGCCGGAGGGCGTGGAAAAGATCGGCGCGGAGGCGTTTTACTGCTGCACCTATCTGGTGCAGGCCGACCTGCCGGATACGCTGAAGGAGATCGGTTCGCTGGCGTTCGGCGGCACGGATCTGCGCCCGGGCTTTGAACTGCCTGCGGGTGTGGAGAAGATCGGCGGCGGTGCTTTCAATACCGCACCGTTCTTTTTGCAGATCGCGGAAACAGAGCCGTTTGCGATCCTGAACGGATACCTGCTCAAGGCCGGAACGGAGCAGAGCGGCGTGGTCACGATCCCGGACGGCGTGAAGGAAATCGGCACGCTGGCCTTCTGTGAGTGTACGGGCATCACCTCCGTGGTGATTCCGGACAGCGTGAAGGTGATCGGCGAGAGTGCGTTTGCGGGCTGTACGAATCTGACCACTGTGCAGTTCGCGGACGGACTGGAGCACATCGGCAACTATGCTTTTAACGGTTGTCCGCTGCTCAGTGAGATTGATCTGCCGGATACCGTCAAAACGATCGGCGACGGCGCATTCTTTGAATGCAGCGCGCTGCAATCGCTGGACCTGTCGGCTGCGCTGGAGGACATCGGCTTCAACGCATTTGCATGCTGCCCGGCGCTGACGGAAGTGAACTTCCCGGATTCGCTGAAAAATATCGGCGAGAGCGCGTTTGCGCGGGACGGTCTGCTGTCGGTCGTGCTGCCGGACGGACTGGAATCGCTCGGCGTTTATGCGTTCAGTGAGAACGGGCAGCTTGTTTCTGTGACGATCCCGGATACACTTGCGGGGATCGGGACAGGCGTATTTGACGGAACACCGTGGCAGACGGCACTCGCCAGCACGGATCCGTTTGTGATCTTCAATGATATTCTGATGCGCGGCGGAACTGCGGCAAGCGGCGAGATCACGCTGCCGGACGGGATCCGTGAGATTGCGGATGATGCTTTCCGGGAATGCGCGGATCTGCTCTGTGTGCAGATCCCGGACAGCGTGACAAAGATCGGCGATTTTGCATTTGAACACAGCGGTCTGACCGAGCTTGTGATCCCGCCGAATGTGACGGAGATCGGACTGGGCGCATTCTCGTTCTGTGAGGATCTGACGACGGTCACACTGCCGGACGATCTGAGAAGCATCGGAACAGAGGCGTTCTACGGCTGCGTGAATCTGAATACGATCATCGTGCCGGATACCGTTACGGAGATCGCGGACAATGCGTTTGACGCATGCGCAAACCTGACGCTGTGCGGCGGCGCCGGTTCCTATGCGGAAAGCTATGCAAAGGCACACAAGCTCCCGTTCCGGGTGATCGGTGCAGCGCAGATGACCGGTGATGTCGATTGCAGCGGCAGCGTGGATGTGTCTGATGCGGTGCTGTATGCGCGGTATCTGGTTGCGGACGGCGAAGCGGAGATTTCCGAGCAGGGCATTGCGAATGCCGACTGCGATAAAAACGGTCAGCGCGACGGCACGGATCTTTCCATGATCCTTCAGTTTATCGCAAAGCAGATCACATTCTGAGCATGATGCGTGCATGAAATGAAAGCAAACTGGAAAGCAGGCGCTGACCGGAACGGTCGGCGCCTGTGCTCTGCCGTAAACAGACATTGACATTCAGAAAAGAATGTGATATACTGAGGCAGCAACGATATTTTCACACAGACCCGGAAATGATATGCGCAGCAGCAATGAAAATTCAACGAAGCAGGAGTAACGAATGATGAAAAAGAAGATTCCCTTTATCGCGGTGCTGGTTTTACTGGCTGCCGCCTGTGCGTTTCAGTATTTCACGAGAATGCGGACAATCAGTCAGGTGGTGCCGGAGGTTCAAACTGTTTTTCTCCGGGACTGTACCAAAATCGTGTTGCGTGATACCAACTGCAAGGACGGCGGGGAACGAATCGCGGAACTGACCGATCCGGAGGAGATCCTCGCATTCGGCATGGCAACGCGTCAGACATTCTGTTACCGGAAGCTCAGTTTCGGGCGTCTGTCCGGGCAGACGGGCGGCAACAATGCTTTGGTGACATTCTGCTTTTCAGATGCGCCGGATGTTGCCATCCAAACGGTCCGGAGCGGGATCCTTTCCGACGGCCGCTGGTACGAAACAAACTGCGGATACGGCGATTATGTGCGTTCCGTACTGGAAGCGCATCTTGATACGTGATACGGGAGCCCTCTGCGGAAGCAGGGGGCTCTGCTGGTTGTCTGCGGCAAACGTGTGCGGCGAGGATTTTGTCCTCGACCCGCGAGCTTTTTGGAAGGAAGCCAATGTCAGCAGGCAGACATGACCAAAAACGAT
>JAFZBC010000319.1:0-11792 GCA_017561965.1 Oscillospiraceae bacterium | reverse complement strand
CGCAAACTCACCAAACCCGCCAAAGGGACACTGTCCCTTTGGAATCCCGCAATATAAAAATAAAGAAAATGCATTGTTTTCATTGCGGCTGGATGCTTGGGGGACAATGCCCCCCAAAATCTGTTCCGGCGAAGACGCTTTTTTCACAAACTGTAACATCCGCGCAGCGGATACCTCTTTTATTATCCGCCCTGCTTCTCCGCTTTCTCTGGCATCGCGCCACTTGACAAATAAGCCGTTTTGCGGTATACTATATCCTGTATCGTTATGCGGCGGCGAAGCTGCCGGAATCTGTAAAATGAAAGGAATCTGTACCTATGGAATGGACAGGCTTGAATGAACTGCGTGAGCGCTATCTCTCCTTCTTTGAGAGCAAGGGGCATACCCGCATGGACAGCGCATCTCTGATCCCGAAGGGGGATAATTCCCTGCTGCTGATCAACTCCGGCATGGCGCCGCTGAAAAAATACTTCCTCGGACAGGCCGTTCCGCCCAATGTCCGTGTCACCACCTGTCAGAAGTGTATCCGCACGCCGGATATCGAGCGCGTCGGCAAGACCGCCCGCCACGGCACCTTCTTTGAGATGCTCGGCAACTTCTCGTTCGGTGAGTATTTCAAGCGCGAGGCCATCAGCTGGGCATGGGAATTTCTGACCGGCACGCTGGCCATCCCCGCAGACAGACTGTGGATCACCATTTTTGAGAGCGATGACGAGGCGGAGCAGATCTGGGAAAAGGAGATCGGCATTCCGCATGAGCGCATCATCCGGCTCGGCAAGGCGGATAACTTCTGGGAGCACGGCTCCGGCCCCTGCGGCCCCTGCTCCGAGATCCATTTCGACCGCGGCGAGTCCTACGGCCCGTTCGAGAGCTTTGAGCAGGCCAGCGACTGCGACCGCGTCATCGAGATCTGGAACCTCGTGTTCTCGCAGTTCGACAGCGACGGCAAGGGCAACTATGCCGAGATGAAGCATAAGAACATCGATACCGGCATGGGCCTGGAGCGTCTGGCCTGCGTGATGCAGGGCGTCGATAACCTCTTTGAGGTCGATACCGTCCAGAATATCATGAAGCATATATGCGAGATCGCGGATATCAAGTATCACACCGATGAAAAGTCTGACGTGTCCCTGCGCGTCATCACCGACCACATCCGTTCCACGGTGTTCATGGTCGGCGACGGCATCACCCCGGCCAACGACGGCCGCGGCTATGTGCTCAAGCGTCTGCTCAGAAGAGCGGCACGTCACGGCAGACTGCTCGGCATCAAGGAGCCGTTCCTTTATAAGGTTGCAGAAACGGTCATCCGTGAGAATGCGTCCGCTTATCCGGAGCTGAAAGAGAAGCAGGAGCTCATCACCCGCATTATCCGTCATGAGGAGGAGAGCTTCGCCCGTACGATCGACAACGGCACCGACCGTCTCAATGATATGATCGCAAAGCTCAGAGAGGCCGGTCAGACCGTGCTTTCCGGTCAGGATGCGTTCAACCTGAGCGATACCTACGGCTTCCCGATTGACCTGACCGTGGAAATGGCGGGCGAGCAGGGCGTGACCGTCGATGAGGAGGGCTTCCGCAGCTGCATGGAGGAGCAGAAGCAGCGCGCGAGAGCAGACCGTGCATCCAAGGTCAAGACCTCGTGGGGCGGCGACGCTGCCGTGCCGAAGGGGCTTGCAAAGACTGAATTTACCGGCTATACGGAGAACGTCTGCGAAGCGAAGGTGCTTGCAATTCTCGCAGACGGTCAGGCTGTGGATACGCTGGAATCCGGCACGGACGGTGTGCTGATCCTTGACCGTACTCCGTTCTATGCAGAGAGCGGCGGTCAGGTCGGCGACACCGGCGAGATCGAGATCCTGGCGGAAAATGAAGCAGAGGTCGTGTTTGCGGTCGCGGATACCCAGAAGGGCGGCGACGGCCAGTTCCTGCATATGGGCACACTGGAAACCGGTACGCTGCATGTCGGCGATACCGTGCTTGCAAAGATTGACCTGAACCGCCGCCGTGCGGTCATGCGCAATCACACCGCGGCGCATCTGCTCCAGGCAGCACTGCGCAAGGTGCTCGGCGACCATGTCCACCAGGCTGGTCAGCTTGTCAATGCAGAGCGCTGCCGCTTTGACTTCTCGCACTTCTCTGCAGTTTCCGCGGAGGAGCTGGCAAAGATTGAGGCGCTCCTCAATGCTGAGATCCTGAACGCGCTGCCGGTATCCACGGAGGAAATGCCGATCGACGAGGCGAAGAAGATCGGCGCAATGGCGCTGTTCGGTGAAAAATACGGCGATGTTGTCCGCGTTGTCCGCGCAGGCGACGAGTCGATCGAATTCTGCGGCGGTACGCATGTGTCGAATACCGCACAGATCGGTCTGTGCCGGATCGTTTCGGAGAGCTCCGTTGCGGCAGGTGTCCGCAGAATCGAGCTTGCGACCGGCGAAAATGTGCTGAAGCTGATGCAGGAGGCAGAAAACACGCTGGCGGAGGCTGCAAAGGCGCTGAAGCTCGCAAATCCTGCCGAGCTGCCGGAAAAGTGCGCGGCTGTCGCAAATGAGCTGCGCAATCTCACGCGTGAGAACGAACAGCTCAACCAGAAGCTCGCAAACAGCCAGCTGAGCGGCCTGTTCAGCGGCAGTGCGGAGATCAACGGCATCAAGATCGTGTCCGCGATGCTGTCCGACGTCAAGCCGGATACGCTGCGCACGCTCGGTGACCAGATCCGCGACCGTGAGCCGAATGTCGTTGCCCTGCTTGCAGGTGTCAACGGCGAGAGCGGCAACTTCTACTGCATCTGCTCCAAGAGTGCCGTGGCAAAGGGCGCACATGCCGGAAAGATCATTCAGCGCATCGCTGCGATCACCGGCGGCAAGGGCGGCGGACGTCCGGACAGCGCAATGGGCGGTATCGGCAAGACCTATATGGTTGATGAAGCGCTCGGCATGCTCCAGAGCATCGCGGGCGAATTCCTGAAAGGCTAAGATCATCCGGACTGCGGATGAATAAAGGAGGATCATCATGGATTGTCTGTTCTGTAAGATCGCTGCGGGTGAGATCCCGAGCACAAAGGTGTATGAGGACGAATTCGTCTACGCATTCAAGGACATTAACCCGATCGCGCCGCTGCACTATCTGTTTATTCCGAAGCAGCACATTTCGGGTGCCTCTGCGATCACCGCGGAGAATGCCGAGGTCGTCGGAAAGATCTTCACTGCGATCGCAAAGGTTGCGGCACAGGAAAAGCTGGACTCCGGCTTCCGTGTGATCACGAACTGCGGTGACGACGCCGGTCAGACGGTGCCGCATCTGCACTTCCACCTGATTGCCGGTCAGAAAATGGGCTGGTCTGCCGATCAGGGTGTGTGAAGAACACTGAAACGGTACGGGCGAAGGCTTCGCCGGCTGTTTCGGGGCAAATGAAGCGGAAAGCCGGCGGCATCGCCTGCACCTGCGGCGCGGAATTGTTCACGCTGGGATGGGTCGCGGGATTGCTGTCGGCTTTTTTCGGTGCGGCGGTTCCTGCGGCTGTGTCGGCGGCGGTGCTGCCTGCGGTGCTCTGCCTGCTGCGGAGAAAACACATTGTTTTTGCGTATCTGCGCGTTTTTGCCGGATTCCTGCTTGGCCTTGCCGTCTGGACACGGTTTGATGTCTGTGTCCGGCAGCCGCTGCTGATGCTGGACGGCACGAAGCAGATCTGCACCGGAACGGTGACGGACACGGAGCCGCTTTCCCGCGGCCGGACAAAGTATACGCTGCGGACAACACTGGCTGACCGCCGCGTCAGCATCGACTGGTATGCGGGCGAGGAGATCCCGCCGCAGCGGATTGGCGATACCGTGGAGCTGAATGCGGAAATCTCGCGCATTCAGCCGGATTACCGCTATCATACCGCGGAAAGTCAGGCGGGAAAGGGCAGATACCTGCGCATCTATGATGCAGAGCTGCTCAGCGCAGTGCCGGATACGGGCTTTTCGCTGCGGCGGACGGTTTCTGCTTACCGGCAGCGCATGACGGGACTGATCCGCATGACGCTCCCGCCGGAGGACGCCGGACTGCTCTGTGCGATGCTCCTGGGTGACAAAACGCTGCTTTCCGATGAAACGCGGCAGAGCCTGAACCGCACCGGTGTCGGGCATATCGCGGTCGTATCCGGCCTGCATCTGGTGCTGTTCTGCACGGTGCTCGGCTGGATCCTGAAGCGTCTGAACTGTCCGCGTCGGCTTGCGTTTCTGATTCAGATTCCTGCGATGCTGCTGTTTATCCTGCTGGTGGATGCATCGGTTGCGGTCTGGCGCGCGGCAGTGATGCTGCTGATTGCGAACTCAGCGCCGCTGTTCGGCCGCCGCGGCAATACGCTGCGGGCGCTTTGCCTTGCAGTGCTGCTCTGCACAGCGTTTACGCCGTATGTGATCGGTTCGGTGTCATTCTGGCTGTCGGTTTCCGGCGTGCTCGGCATCGGTGTCATTGCGCCGTATATGACAAAAGACATGAAGCGCGGCCTGCTCCGCGATCTGATGCAGCTGTGCTGTGTCGCCGTGACGGTCTTTCCGGCCTCGGTGCTGCTCTGCGGGGAGTCCTCGCTGCTGGCGCCGTTCTGCAATCTGCTGATCCTGCCGCTCTGTACGGCTGTGATGTACGCAGGATTTGCGTTTCTGATGACCGGCGGCGTGCTGCGCTTTCTGCTGCCGGTGACCGGCTTTGCATGCCGGGTGATCCGGTTTCTGGCGAAAAGTGCTGCGGCACTGCCGTTTTCGCATGTGACGGTCACGGCGCCCGCGATGCGCGTGATCCTGATTCTCTGCACGGCGGTGCTGGCAATCCTTCTGATCCGCAGAGCGAAGCCGCAGACGATTCTCGCAGCGGCGGTCAGTGCCGCGCTGCTGCTCAGTCTGGAAAATCTGCTGCTGACATGGATGTCCCGCGACGAACTGCGGATCGCCGTGCTCGGCGGAAAGCAGAACGCCGTGCTGGTGATCGGCGCGGAGAACCGGACGGTTATTGCGGATCTGACCGATACGCCGCGGAATGCACAGTATGTGCAGCGGTATTTGCAGGACAACGGGATCACGCGCGTTGACGCAATGCTCCTGCAAAGCAGCAGAACCGCTGCGAATTATCAGGCGGAGCTGACCGGCATCCGCTGCGGCACGCTGCTGCTGCGGGACGGGAACCTGCTCCGCGGCCGTACGACTGTATTCGGCGCAGAACCTGTTGCGGATGACAACAGCACGGTGACTGTCCGCTGCGGGGATGCGCAGATCATTGCGGAGGCGGATGCCCTGCGCATCACATGGAACGGGATGACGGTGTGCGCATCGGATACCCTGGATCTGAACGGAAATGCCGCCGCGATCCGGTACGGCAGGGACGGCTGCGAAGTGCAGCTCTCAACCGTGCCGCCGGAAACAGCCGCAGGGAATAATACCCTGCTCTGCCTGACGCGCAGCGGCGGAGGCTGGCTCAGTTCCCTGATGGACCCTGCATAAACGGAGAGGAGGATCACATGAAAACAGCATTGCTCGTCATTGACATGCAGAATGATTATCTGTGGGAAAAGCGCAAAAAGATGTTTGCCTATCAGACAAAGAAGCTGACCGGTGCTGTCAACCGGCTGATCCGGCAGTACGATGCAGACGGCTGCGACGTGATCTACATCCGGCATATCATCCAGAATCTGCCGACCAACCGGCTGCTGTTCGGCTATTCCATCGCCGGAACAGAGGGCGCGGAGCTGTACAGCGGACTGGAGATCGTTTCCGAATACTGCTTCGACAAGCTGTTCGGGGATGCGCTGACAAATAAAAAGCTGCTTGCCATGATCCATGAACAGGATTACGATATGCTGCATCTCTGCGGGCTGGACGAATACGGCTGCGTGACCGCGACGGCGCTCGGCGCCTCAAAGCGCGGGATCCCCGTGCGGATCGTCCGCAGCGGAACGGCAACGGTCCTGCCGGAGAAAAAAGCCGCAAAGCAGCGCAAAAAGCTGGAACAGGCAGGGATCATGTATATCTGATCCCGCAGGAGGTGCGTGATTATGCCAAAGCTGGCAGCAGCCGATCTGCTGCGGGAGATCGGTTCGGAACATCCGCCGCAGCTGTGCTTTCTCTGCGGCGAGGATACGCTTGCCGTCGCACAGCTGGAGAAGCGCATACGCAAAAAGCTGACGGACGGCGATGCGCTTTCGGATACTGTGTTTGACGGGCAGGAGGTCGATTTAGACCGGCTGGCGGATGCCTGTTCATTCAGTCCGATGTTCCAGCCCTATAATCTGATTCTGATTCCGGATTTTGATCCGGATGCACACCCGGCGTCTGCGGTGGATACGATGCTCGGCATGTTTGCAGAGCCCGCCCCGCGGACGGTCATTTTGATTGTGATGCGTGCGCTGCCCTGTTATGAGGTCAAGCGCGGCGCGCCGGTCTTTCTGCCGAAATACAAAAAGCTGACGGCGTTCTTTGAGAAGCAGGGCGTGCTCTGCATCTGTGAGAAGAAAACCGCGATCCAGCTCGGAAAACAGATCCAGGAGCGCGCGGCGAAATACGGCTCGGAGATCAGCCGCCATGATGCGGAGCAGCTGGCAAACCGCTGCCTCTGCGATTCCGCGCTGATTCAGTCCGAGCTGGAAAAGCTCCTTGCCTGTGCCGACGGCGGGCCGATCACGACGGATATGCTGGATGCGCTGACCGCCGCACTCCCGGATGCCGATGCATTCCGGCTGGCGAAGGCCGTCACCGGCGGAAACGGCGCTGCGGCCTTCCGGCTGCTGGAGGCGCTGACCGCGAAAGCCGAGGATTCCAAGACGATTCTCGTTCTGCTGTCGATCCTCAGCACAACGTTTATCGACCTGTACCGCGCCAAGCTCGGGCAGGGCGCCGCAAAGCAGACGGAGGTCATCGCAGCGGATTTCGGATACCCGAAGAACCGCGAATTTGCTGTCAGAAACGCATTGCGTGACTGCGGCTCCATGAGCGTGCCGCAGCTGAGGACCTGCATCCGGATCCTGCGGGAAACAGATAAGAGCTGCAAATCCTCGCGCACGGCGCCGCGTCTGCTGATGGAGCAGGCCATTGTAAGGATGCTCCGCGTGCGGCGGGACGGCACGGAGGCTGCCGGATGACCCCGCGTCCGAAGATCGCGCCGGCGATCGTCGTGGAGGGCAAATACGACAAGATCCGGTTGGAATCGGTCGTGGATGCGGTCATCATCGTAACAGGCGGCTTTCAGATCTACCGCAACGACGCGCAGCTCCGGCTGATCCGGCATTATGCGGAAACGACAGGAATCGTCATCCTGACCGATGCAGACGCGGCGGGCTTCCAGATCCGCGGCTACCTGAAAGGGGCGATCCGCACCGGCAGGATCTATCATGTGTATATCCCCGGCATCCACGGCAAGGAGCCGCGCAAGACCGCGCCCTCTGCGGAGGGGCTGCTCGGGGTGGAGGGCATCAGCAATGAAACGCTGTTGTTCGCGCTGAAGCGGGCAGGCGTCTTTGACGAGGCCCCGCCGGAGCGCCCGGATGACATTACGCCCGCGCTGCTCTATGAACTGGGGCTGACCGGCACGCCGGACTGTACCGCAAGACGGCAGGCGCTTCTGCGGGCGATGCAGCTGCCGCCGCATCTCTCGGTGAAAGGACTCTGCGAGGTGCTCTGCACGATGACCTGCGCAGAGGAGCTGCCCGCATTTCTCGGAACTTATCTGCCGGAATATGCAGAGGAGGTGCCGCTTTGAATGTTGCCTCACTGCCTGTGATCCTCTATGTGCTGCCGGTGTTTATGCTGCTGGCTGCGTTCTCGCATCCGCACTGGAAGCGGGATGCACTGGCGCTCGGGGGACTCTGTCTGGTATATGTGACCGGCGGATACGCGGCGCTGATTCTGCTGGCGCTGTCCGTCAGCCTGACCTGGCTGACACTGCGGCTCAGTCCGCGCAGGTCGGAACGGCATCCGCACCGCACGGAAATCTGGCTGTATGCCGGAATCGGGCTCCAGGTGCTGCTGCTTCTGCTGGCGAGGCTGCTCCTCGGCAGTCAGGCGGTGCTGCCGATGCTGCTCTGTACGCTGCAAGGAACGGAATGCCTCTCCTCCCATGCCGCGCATAAGCTGAAAACCCCGCCGCTGCATTCGTTTTTCTGTTATCAGTGCGATATGACGCGTCTGCCGGGCGGTCCTGTTCTGAGCTTTCCGCAGTATGAGCAGGTGCTTGCGGCGCGTGCTGTTTCCCGGCAGAAAATCGGATCGGGCGCTTCGCTCTGCATCCGCGGCCTGTTTCAGCTGGTCTGTCTGTCACTGCCGCTCCAGACGGTGCATTCACAGATCGCGTCCGGCGGCAATGTGCAGACCGCGCTGGATGCTGCCGCGATGATGCTGACGTTTTATCTGATGCTGCTGTACCGGCTCAAGGGGCTGGCACAGATCGGGCAGGGGCTCGGGCGGATGCTCGGCTACGACCTGCCGGACAGCTTTGATACGCCGGTCATGGCGGACTCCATGCAGGACTTCTGGGCGCGCTTTCTGATCCCGATGCAGCAGTGGACAAAGCGCGTGCTGCTGCCGGAGGACAGAAAATTTGACGCAGCAGGCTATTTTGCGCGGACGGCGATGCTGTTCGGCGGCATCGGTCTGCTGTTCGGCCGCGGCGGCTGCGGCATGATCTGGGGCGTGTGTACGGCGGTCTTTCTGACAGCCGAGCGCTACCGCAGACAGAAACGCCGCTTCGGGCAGCTCCCGGTGACAGCCAGACGGATTCTGACCGCCGCTGCTGTCCTGCTCGGCATGGGCACACTGGGGAGCCGTTCGCTGTTTGACGCATTCAGCTGCTATCGCGCACTGCTCTGCATCAACGGCATTCCGCTGAGCGACCGCATCGGCTATACGCTCGGTACGAACTGGGTGCCGCTCTGCATTGCGATTGCGGGAATGTTCCCGCTCAGACAGCTGCTGCCGGAACAGAATGCATGGGGCAGGGGACTGCGTGCGGTCTGTCAGCCGGTGACGGAGCTCGTCATGCTGCTGTTTTCCTATGCGGAGCTGCTCAGCCGCTATCTCCGCCCGTAAGTTTATTTGCAGAGAATCTGCATCAAGGAAAGGAATCTTTTACCCATGGAACATTTTACCCCGCAGGATTTTGAAATCTACGATATGCACGCGCATATCTTCCCGCACAAGATCAGTGAGAAGGCAACCGAGTCAATCGGCAAATTCTATGATATTAGCATGGCCTATTCGATTGGTGAAACGGAACGTCTGCTTGAAGCTGAGAAGCAGATCGGGACAAAGCGGATGCTGGTCTGCTCTGTTGCGACCACGCCGAAGCAGGTCGTTTCGATCAATGACTTTATCAAGGGTGAGGCGGATCAGCACCCGGAGATGATCCCGTTTGCAGCGCTGCACGGTGACTTTGAGGATCTCGCCGGAGAGGTTGACCGCGTGATCGGCATGGGCTTCAAGGGCATCAAGCTGCACGCGGACTTCCAGCGCACGCCGATTGACAGCCCCGGCTCCTACCGGATCTACGAGGCGATCGAGGGACGGCTGCCCGTGCTGATGCATATGGGCGATTACCGGCATGATTTCTCGCACCCGACCATGCTTGCCAAGGTCCTGCGTGATTTTCCGAAGCTGAAAGTGATGGCATCGCATCTCGGCGGATTTGCCGCCTGGGATGAGGCGGAATCGGTGCTGAAAAGCAATGAGAATGTCCGTTTTGATACGAGCAGCGCAGTCTGCCTGATGTCCCCGGAGCGCGCCGTGCGGCTGATCCGGCATTACGGCATCGAAAACTGCATGTTCGGCACGGACTTCCCGATGTGGGATCCGAAGGCGGAGGCGGAGCGTCTGCTGTCGCTTGGCTTTACCTTTGAGGACTACAAAAAAATGTTCTCCGAAAATGCAAAGGCATTTCTGAATCTCTGAAAACACAGAAAGGAACGAACAATCATGAAGCACAGTCAGCGAACCGCACTTGCGGCAGCAGCCGTATTGGCACTGCTCGGTACGGCGGCCTGCGGAAATCAGACCGTGCCGCAGACTTCCGCCCCGGAGCCGGTACTGACATCCGCTCCGGAAACAGATGCACCGGAATCCGCAGCGGAGGAATCTGCGGCAGAGGAAATATCCGAAGCAGCAGAAGCGCCCGCAGAGCCGTTTGATCCGGCGAAGCTGCCGCAGATCACGATTGCCTCTGAGGATCTGCATGACGGCGTCTGGGATCCGGATATCACAAAGACGGACAAGGGCTCAAACCGCTCGCCGCAGCTTTCGTGGGAGCCGGTCGAGGGTGCTGGCTGCTATGCGGTTTATATGGTCGATACCACGGCGAGTTTCTGGCTGCACTGGAAATCCGCCGACGTCACGGAAACGACACTTCCGGCCGGCTGGGCGCCCGCGAATGAATATGTCGGGCCGTATCCGCCGTCCGGCACGCATGATTACGAGATCCGCATCTATGCGCTGAAAGAGCCGGTTACTGAGGACAAGAGTAAATTTGACAGCGGCAATTCCGGCTTTGACGACATGGTAACGGCACTGGACGGAAACGGCGGCAATGTGCTGGCTTACGGGACGCTGACCGGTACATACACACGCTGAGCCGCAGCTGTTTCATATCAGAAACCGCGTGCAGCAACGCGCATTTTGGGAGCACTTCAAAAAATCTCTCCGAAGGAAATCGGATGTCGGCACTGCCGACCTTGACAGAACAGGGATTTTGTGGTATGATATATGAGGGAAATTTCGGCACGGTCATCGTGCTTCCCCATAAATTCATCCGATTTTTTCAAAGTGAAAGGAACGAGCAGAGCTATGATTACTGCAATAGTAGGCGGAAACTGGGGCGATGAGGGCAAAGGCAAGCTGACCGATGTCTTCGCTGCCGATGCGGATTACGTCATTCGTTTTCAGGGCGGTGCAAACGCAGGACACACCATCATCAATCAGTACGGAAAGTATGCGCTGCATATTCTCCCGTCCGGCGTGTTCCAGGAGGGCACCGTCAATATCATCGGCGCAGGTGCTGCATTCAATGCAGACGCCTTCCGCAAAGAGCTCGATATGCTGAAAGAGAACAATGTCCCGGCACCGAATGTCAAGATCTCCGACCGCGCACAGCTCGTTATGCCGTATCATATTCTCTTTGACAAGCTCGAGGAAAAGCGCCTCGGCAAGCACAGCTTCGGCTCCACACAGTCCGGCATCGCGCCGCACTATGCGGACAAGGCCATGAAGATCGGCTTCCAGCTTGCAGAGCTTTACAACAAGAACCTGGAAGAAAAGGTCGAGCGCGTCTGCATCATCAAGAATGCGACGATCGCAGGCCTGTACCCGGATGCAGAGCCGCTGGATCCGAAGGAGATCCTTGCATATCTGAAGGACGTTGCGGAATTCATCAAGCCGTATCTCTGCAACCTCGCAGAACTGATGCATGAGGCTGTCAAGGCGGGCAAGAACATCCTGCTCGAAGGCCAGCTCGGCGCACTGCGCGACATCACCAACGGCATCTATCCGATGACCACTTCCTCCTCTACGCTTGCAGGCTACGGCGCAGTCGGCGCATGCCTGCCGCCTCATGAGATCAAGCGCGTCATCACCGTTGTCAAGGCATATTCCTCCTGCGTCGGTGCAGGTCCGTTCACGACCGAGATCTTCGGCGATGAAGCAGATGTGCTCCGCAGAATAGGCGGCAGTGACGGCGAGTTCGGTGCAACGACCGGTCGTCCGCGCAGAATGGGCTGGTTCGATGCTGTTGCGACCAAGTACGGCGTGGCCGTGCAGGGTACGACCGACGTGGCACTCTCT
>JAFZBC010000042.1:0-1755 GCA_017561965.1 Oscillospiraceae bacterium | reverse complement strand
CTGAGCCGAAGGTCAAAGAGGGCGAATGGGAATGGTTCTGGGAAGGTATGCAGGGCGACGATACCGACCCGGTGCTGACGCCGTATGTGACCGAGCTGTTCAATGTCACCATGCAGTCCGGACTTGTGGACGAAAAAAGCCCCGTTCCCGATATCATGGCGGATGCGTTTGAGGCCGCGACAGCGCGCGCACAGCCGAAATTCCTGCACCCGAGAATCAGGCCGGAGCGCATCTGGATCGGCGGTATGATCCTGCTTGTGATTGTCTGCAGGGGCATCTCCCTCATGGGACTGCACCGGTGGAAATACCGCAATGCGGAATATGATCCGGAGAATTTCGGCGATGAAGAAGATGATCAGTACCGGAAGATTCCCGCGTCCTTATCCGCACCGGCGCAGACCTCCGGGATGCAATCGGCTTTCGGGGCACAGCAGTTCGGGCAGCGGAAAACGGAAATGGCTGCGCTGGAAACGCCGCAGCCTGCAAAGCCGAGGTTCTGCCGGAACTGCGGCATGAAGAATCCGGCGGGGACATTGATCTGTCCGTCCTGCGGTTCGCGGCTGGAATAAGGAGAAATCATCATGGACGTTCTGATGCTGCTGGGCCCGATTCTGGCTGCGGGACTGCTCTCGCTTCTGGCCGTAAAAAAGGGCAAAGAGCTGCCGAATGCGAAGCCGGGCAGATTATGGCTGATGATGCTTCTTCTGCTCCCGCTGACGGCCGGTGTGACCTATGGGTACTATCTCGGCGCGTTCTTTCTGAGCTTTGTTGCAGAAAGCTATTTCGGAAATCCGTGGCGCACCGTTTTTCAGGTGTTCTGCATGGTCATCATGGCATACATTGCTTTTTTGCTCGGAAGGCTGCTGGCGCATCTGCTTCATCTGACAAAGAAGAACCGTTTGATTTCCGCGGCGGTGATGACACTGCTTCTGATGGCGGAAACGTATGCATCCTATGTATACATTTCCGGCAGCTATATATAATAATGAAAGGATGATCCCCATGACTTACAAAGAGGAATTTATCAAATTCATGACCGAATGCGGCGTGCTGACATTCGGCGAATTCACGCTGAAATCCGGCAGAAAGGCGCCGTATTTCATCAACACCGGCAATTACAAGACCGGAAAGCAGCTCTGCCGCCTTGGCGAATACTATGCTGCATGTATGCAGGAGCACGGCTTGAAGGCAGATGTGCTGTTTGGACCGGCTTACAAGGGCATCCCGCTGGCGGCGTCCGCGGCGATTGCGCTCTGGAAGGAGCACGGCGTGGAGGTCGGCTATGCCTATGACCGCAAGGAGGTCAAGGATCACGGTGAGGGCGGCATGATCGTCGGCTCCAAGCTGGAGGACGGTACCAGAGTTGTGCTGATCGAGGACGTCATGACCTCGGGCAAGGCGCTCAGAGAGGTCTACCCGAAGCTGAAATCTGTTGCGGACGTGGAAGTCGCGGGCATGATCATCACGGTTGACCGCCAGGAAAAAGGCTTAAACAGCGACAAGTCCGCCGTGCAGGAGGTCAAGGAAGAATTCGGCATTGACGTGTATTCGATCGTCACGGTCAGCGATATCATTGCAGCGATCGAGAGCGGCGTCATCGACGGCAGGGAGTACCTCCCGCAGATGCTCGCTTACCGCGAACAGTACGGGGTATAATCACGATTGCGGTGCAAACGCATAACGAAGCGCATGTGAGATCCGTTATAAATCCATCGGAGAAACCGCATTATCGACACAACAAAGGGGACGCCCTCT
>JAFZBC010000318.1:0-3168 GCA_017561965.1 Oscillospiraceae bacterium | reverse complement strand
TGATGATGCAGTCATAGAATGCCGCAGGATAAATATCGCGGAATTTCGCATAATCCTCCGAGGTCCTGCCCCAGTCAAATGCCTTTCCGCCGTCGATTTTTTCATTCTGAATATTCATTATCCGTCAATGTTCCTTTCACGTTTACGCGTCCGCCGTGCTGTACATATTCCGGATCAGCGGGCGCGTTTCCGGCTTATTTTCAGCAATGACGACCGCCTGTTTCAGCATCTGCTCCGCCTCATCCAGCTGCGATTCCTTTGCCGCATACATCGTCAGCAGCGGATCGCCCTTGGAAACCGCATCGCCGTATTTCACATGCAGGCGGATGCCCGCACCGAAGTCGATGCTGTCGTTCTTGGTCATGCGTCCCGCACCGAGCAGCACGGATGCTCTGCCGATTGTTTCGCTCTGCATGGAGCTGATCCAGCCCGCAGAAGCAGCGGTCAGCGTTCTGCTGCACGGAGAGAGCGCCAGCTTTTCCGGATCTTCCGTCACAGAGGCATCGCCGCCCTGCGCCGCGATCATCCGTGCAAAACGCTCCAGCGCTGCGCCGCCGGTCACGGCTTCGCGTGCTTTGTTCAGGCAGATCTCCTTTGTCCCGACGCCAGCCATGCGCAGCAGCTCCGCAGCAAGGGCGATGCAGAACTGTCCGAGCTCGCAGTCCGCGTCCCCGGCCAGCACCTCGATCGCCTCGCGCACCTCGATCGCGTTGCCGATGCACATGCCGAGCGGTCTGTCCATATCGGTGAGCACGGCAGTGCAGTCCCTGCCGTCTGCTTTGGCCGCCGCAAGCATCAGCCTTGCAAGCTCCGCCGCATCAGCATCGTTCTTCATGAACGCGCCGCTGCCGACCTTGACGTCCAGCAGGATATGATCCGCGCCGGTTGCGAGCTTTTTGCTCATGATGCTCGCGCAGATCAGCGGGATGCTGTCCACGGTTTCGGTGACGTCGCGCAGCGCGTAGAGCTTTTTATCCGCAGGCGCAAGATCGCCGGTCTGCATAGCAACAGCGCAGCGGATGTCCTGAACCTGTTTCAGGAACGCATCCGGCGCCAGCGCAGTTGAGAATCCGGGGATGCTCTCCAGCTTGTCGATCGTACCGCCGGTATGCCCGAGCCCGCGCCCGGACATCTTCGGCATAAACACGCCGCAGGACGCGACGATCGGTGCAAGGATCAGCGTGGTCTTGTCCCCGACGCCGCCCGTGCTGTGCTTATCCGCGACCGGCCCGCCGAGATCCCAGTGCATCGTCTGCCCGGAATCTCGCATCGCCATGGTCAGCGCGGCGGTTTCCGCATCGGTCAGCCCGGAAAAGCAGACCGCCATCAGCCATGCGGAAAGCTGATAATCCGGGGTCAGCGGTTCTTTCGTGATGCCTCTGACCAGCGCTGCGATCTCCGCATTCGTCAGCGGAATCCCCTGCTTGGTCTTACGGATGCATTCGTTCATGTGAAAAGCCATAATGTTCCTCCGTCTGATACGGCATCAGCCTGAAAGCGCGCGGCTCTCAGGCTGATACTGTCCTTTTTTCAATCCCTCTTTATCATTTCATGCTGCTTACATGCTGCTCAGTGTGTTCAGATCCGGCGCACTCAGATCCGGCGCGGCATCCGCAGGCTTTTCCTGCTTTGCCACTTCCTCAGCCGGCGGGATGTACTCACCGGCGGATTCCGCCATCGCCGCAAGGGAAGCCAGATCATTGCCGCCCGTGACAGGCGTTGTCGGACGTGTCGTCGTCTGCGTGGTCACAGGCGTGCGCACAGCGGTCTGCGGTGCAGCCGGTGCGGCAGGCGCCGTTGTCACGGCAGGCTTGACGGGTGCAGCCGGTGCGGCGGGCTTCACAGATGCAGCAGGTGCCGACGCGGCAGCAGCCTTTTTGGCAGCCTCCACAGCCTTTGCAGCCTCTGCGGTCTTCTTTGCTGCGTCCGCCTCAGCCTTTCTGCGGATCGCCGCAGCCTCCGCCTCTGCCTTCTTGCGGATCTCGTCCGCCTCAGCCTTGGCCTTTGCGGTCATCTCGGCAGCAGCCTGCTGTGCCTCGGCAGAAATCTTCTGTTCGGCTTCGTCCTTCTGCTTTTTGATCTCGTCGAAATCCTTTTCCTCATAGTCGCCTTCCAGCCAGCCGACGCGCTCCAGCTGCTTGACCGGAATCCGCTTCAGCGGGGAATACAGGAATTTCGGGCAATGATATCCGGCATCGACCAGACCTTTTTTCGTGCAGAGCACCTTATTGCCGTCCTTCGAGCGATTACCGTAATCGCAATATTCACATTTCGGTTCGATCGCTTTTCCAAAGTACTTTCCGCCCTTGGAGAATACATCAAAAAGTCCCATTATATTCACCTCATTCAGCAGGCAGGCCGCAGAATCCGGCTGACTCTGCGCATACGCCTCCGATTTTCTCCATTATAGCATATTTTTTTGAATTTGTCTAGTCCTTTTTTATAAGAAATGGAAATCCTGTACAAAAAATCAGCAGAGCGGGCAGTACGGAGCCGGTTCCGGAGATTGCCGTCCGCGGTGCAAAGACCGCCGCAGCCTCCGGAAACGGGAGCAGCGGCGCGGCAGCATACAGCAGAAAAAACGCCAATATTGCTGCAAAAAAGCGCATGAGCAGAAGCCGTCCGGGGCGGCAGATCCCCTGCCCGGCCGCCATGCACTGCATATGCACGCAGAGCCCGCCGAATGACAGCAGTGCGCCCGTCAGCGCCAGCAGCACACGGTACGGCAGCGCGCAGCGGAACACCGCAGGCAGCTGCGTGACGTCCAGCACCGCCGCAAGCAGTGCGTTTACAGTCTGCGCGGGTATCCCGCAGAGCCCGCCGAGCCTTGTGACCGCCGCCGTCATCCCGGTCACACCGCAGAGCACGTTCACGACGCCGAACAGCAGCACCATGCCGCAGATCTGCGTCATGCTCCGGACGGTACCCGCCGCCGTATCCGGAAGCATTGCCGCGGAAAAGCGGATCTCCGCAGGCTGCGCCGCTTCTGCGGGAACCGTCCGCTGACGCCGTGTCAGCAGCGCAAGCAGCAGATTGGCAAGGATATTGGCCGCGTAGAGCATCCAGCCCGCCGCAGGATTCCCGAACAGTCCCCCGCCCGCAAATCCGACCGCAAACGCGGGGCCGCAGCCAAAGCAGATGCCGCTGAGCTGTTTGCAGGCCTCTGCC
>JAFZBC010000317.1:0-3291 GCA_017561965.1 Oscillospiraceae bacterium | reverse complement strand
GCCGTGCCGGTGTATATCGGATTCCGGTTTCTCGGCAAAAAATTCACGCTGTATTCCTGCCTGATGATCGTGCTGAACAGTCTGTTCACCGACCTGCTCCCGCCGCGCATCATCACAGAAGATATTTTGCTGATCAGCGTGTTCGGCGGGATCATTCAGGGGCTTGCGGTATCGCTCTGCCTGAACGCCGATGCGACCTCCGGCGGCACGGATTTCATCGGGATCTTTCTGTCGCAACGCCGCGGCGGAGATGCATTCTCTCTGATTCTCGGGTTCAACACCGTGATTCTGCTCGCGGCGGGATTCCTGTTCGGCTGGGACAAAGCGCTGTATTCGATCATCTTCCAGTATGCCGCTACCGCCGTACAGCGCCTGCTATACCGCAAATATCAGCAAAGCACGCTGTTCATCGTCACGACCAAGCCCGAAGCGGTCTGCAATGCGATCTACGGCATCAGCCAGCATGGCGCGACCGTACTGGAGGGCGAGGGCTCCTATGAACACTGCGAACGCAATGTCGTTTATTCTGTTGTATCCGCAGCGGAGTCCAAAAAGGTCATGGCCGTGATCCGGGAAACCGATCCTGCCGCATTCATCAATGAGGTGCGCACGCAGACGCTCTCCGGCCGGTTTTATCAGCCGAAAACGGAATGACCGCATCCCGCATCTGCTGCACGATCGTTTCACAGCGCAGCGCACCGCCGTCTGCCGCCGGATAGGCAGACCTGTCCCAGGTATGCGTCTGCATCATGAAGCGGTCGTCCCGCAGAAAATACGCATGGCGGTCCGCCGCGGTGCTATCCCAGGTGCAGTCCGCGTGATACCAGTCACCGTCAAGCCGCACCAGATTCCAAGCGTGCGCGCCGTCTTTGCCCGTGCCGGTGATGATCCGCACGGGTACCCCTGCCGCTTCCGTCAGAAGCGCAAAGCCCTCCGCATAGCCGGAACACCGCGCCGCAGACCCGATCAGCGCACCGTATGCGCTGCCGCAGTCCGGCGCGGTTTCGCTGTATGCACACCCTGTACAGAGCAGCTCATGCGCGAGCAGCACGCGCACAGCCGGCGGATCCGCCGCGACTGTTTTTGCCCATTCTGATGCATATGCGGTAAGACGGCGCTTCTTCTCCCGTACAGCCTCCGGTTCTTCCGTATAAACAGCGTTCACGGTCAGATACCGGCCGCGGCGCTCCCATGTCAGCGTGTCCAGCATCGTCCCGCAGAGCACGGAGCGTTCCCTTGCCGCCGGAATGCATTCCGCGGCGGCAGCATACAGCGCGGGCGGAACCGAAACCGTCAGCGAGGAATCCGTCTGCATCAGCATGTCCGCAGCGGCGTCCGTCAGCTCCGTGCGGGACTGCACCGTCCGCACCGGAACCGCATCCAGCTGTGTCTGCGGCGCAGGTGTCCCGCAGCCGGAAAGCAGGCATCCGGACAGCAGAAGCACTGTACATCCCGGAACGGCAGGCGCGTGCTTCGTCAATACGCTGAAAAATATTTCTTGCAAGTGAATTGTTTTGTGCACCTCCTCATTTTTTCGTTTTTGCTATTGCCAAACGCTCAGAAATAGTGTAAAATATCGGTATATGGGATGATCGTGCATCATCCGAATTCATGCATTTCTTTGGAGGTAAACACATGATTTCTGCAGGCGATTTTCGTAACGGCATGACCTTTGAGATGGACGGTCAGGTCGTTCAGGTTATCGAGTTCCAGCACGTTAAGCCGGGTAAGGGCGCTGCGTTCGTCCGTACCAAGTATAAGAACGTCATTACCGGTGCTGTGGTCGAAACCTCTTTCAACCCGACTGCCAAGTTCCCGACCGCTTTTGTCGAGCGCAAGGATATGCAGTACAGCTACAATGACGGCGATCTCTACTACTTCATGGATATGGAGTCCTATGAGCAGATCCCGATCAGCAAGGACGTTATCGGCAATGCACTTGACTTCGTCAAGGAAGAGGAGATCGTCAAGGTCCTGTCCTATAAGGGCAATGTCTTCGGCATTGAGCCGCCGTTCTTCGTCGAGCTCGAGGTCACCTCGACCGAGCCGGGCGTCAAGGGCAACACCGCAACCAACGCGACCAAGCCCGCTGTTGTCGAAACCGGCGCTGAGATCCGCGTCCCGCTGTTCATCAACGAGGGCGACAAGATCCGCATCGATACCCGTACCCGCGAGTACATGGAGCGCGCATAATTTTCTGCGCTGTGCTCCGTCCGCGGAACACAAAGTTTTATGAGAAAGGATAATCATCATGAAGCTGACTGAGAAAATCGCGTATATGAAGGGCCTTCTGGACGGCATGGAGCTCGACGGCTCCACCAAGGAGGGCAAGGCTATCCTGCAAATGGCAGAGGTCATGGAGGAAATGGGCGTCTACATCGACGATTTGCAGTCCCAGGTCGATGAGCTCACCGAGCTCTGCGATCTGCTGGATAAGGATCTCGGTGAGGTCGAAACCGACCTTTACTGCGATGACGACGATGACTTCGATGATGATGACGACGACGAGGATGACGAGGACGAGGATTTTGAAATCGGCCGCGTGCTCCCCGCTGATTATGATGATTATGCCTATGAGGATGACGACGAAGAGGAATTCGATGAGGTTCAGTATGTCGTCAACTGCCCGAGCTGCGAGGAAACCGTCAGCCTGAGCGAGCGTCAGCTCGAGGAAGGCAGCATGGTCTGCCCGCACTGCGGTGAGCTGCTCGAATTCAATTACGACAACATCGAAACAGAGTTCTCTGCCGATGCAGAGGATGCTGCCGATGATGCCGGATCTGACGATGCGGGAGATGCTGAATAAGCAAAACCGCATCCCGTACA
Source organism: Oscillospiraceae bacterium (assembly GCA_017561965.1). Taxonomy (GTDB): domain Bacteria; phylum Bacillota; class Clostridia; order Oscillospirales; family Ruminococcaceae; genus Firm-04. The sequence continues at coordinate 465 of JAFZBC010000317.1, read as the reverse complement.
TTTGTTTCAGGGCGAGGTGAAAATCCTCACCGGCGGTACAGTCCGCGAACCGCCTCACGGCGGCTGAACCGGTGCAATTCCGGTACCGACGGTTACAGTCCGGATGGAAGAAACAGATTGTTCAGTGTTTCTGTGTACATCCCGTACACCGCCTGCGGCTGCTGCCGTGTTACCGCTGATACGATCGTCCGCCCGTGAAGCGCAACCGTTTCACGGGCGGATTTCTTTCTTCTGCAAGAAGCCGCCGCTCTTCATGCCAGAAAGGAAAGATTCCCATGAAAAGAACCGCTGCCGCTGTGCCGATGAACGGCACACAGAATGCATCCGCTGTCCGGAAGCTGACCGTCCTTGCGCTGCTGAGCGCCGTCGGCTATGTTTCCATGCTGTTTATCAAGGTGCCCGTCATCGGCTTCCTGAGCTATGAGCCGAAGGATATTTTCCTGACGCTCGCCGGGTTCCTCTACG
>JAFZBC010000316.1:0-11630 GCA_017561965.1 Oscillospiraceae bacterium | reverse complement strand
GTCAGCGCCCTTTTCCATATGATTTTGGTCAGGTTCGGACTGAAAGCCCGTTTGGAATCATCGCCAGGTAAAGCCTCATGCTGACCGTTCGGTGGATTTGAGCCATGCGGCTGCAAGCTCCAGCGCCTCGTAGAGCGTCGGGCGTACCGCCGTCTTGGCAATGGCCTCGATCGGGTTCAGATTCTTGTCGGTCTTCATGAGATAGCACTTGATCTCGGAAGCGGTCGCCACCGGTCCGGTCTGCTCCTCCTTGGTGACGTTCATCATCACGACATAGGGCTTGGCCATGCTGCCGTAATAGATCGTTTTGCCGCTGCGGACAACAGGGCGTGATTTATAGGTAAAGTAGCTTTCGCTCACAGTAAAACCTCCCTTTCTTCTGCGGAATCCCGATCACCACGTCATCGTAAATTCCTTGTCGGTGTCATCAAAGATCTTGATATTGGAGATCAGCGTTTCAACATACGACTTGCGGCAGCGGAACCGTACCTCACCGTTCACCATGATATACGCTTTCATATCGCCTGCGTCGTAGAACTTGAGTTCATAGCCGTGCTGGCCATCCTGCCGCTTCAGAGAAACCTCTGCCATAGGCTGATCCGGCAGCTCCACGTCTTCGTAGACAATTTCCTCGGCCTTGGTCTGGAGCAGATACGTGTACAGCACGCGGAAGCGCTCGCGCATGTCATCATCCTGCTTCACACCCTTATACGTGAGCACATAGTCGGACTTATCTGTACCGACGCCGGAGAATTCCAGCTTCGTTCCGTCTGCCTTGTAGGTCAGTGAACCGATATCCCAGACAAACGTATCCAGGACGTTTCTGGAAATGACATCCTCCGCAATCACATTGTCATAGATGATCGCGTCATCCCGGAATCCGTAGATACAGTCGATGCCGTCCAGCATACCGTAATGGCACTTGTCGCCGTCCTCGGTTTCATAGGAATCGCCGAGATAGAACACCCACTTGTCACCGGCATCGGTCTTGGTCGTGACGGTTGCATACGGATCGTCGAAGCCGTACTTTTTCAGATCGGCGTCCGTCGGATGCGGCAGCTTGACCTCCGAAGCGGTCAGGCCGTACATGCCGTGTGTCGCCTCCGAAGACTTGTCGCCGTTCAGCAGCGAATAGACCGGCTCCTTCATAACGTGCAGCGCCATCGAACCGCCGTTGCTGTTCTCGGAATAATACGGATCATACTCAAAGAACAGATCATAATCCAGATCCTTCCGCTCAATGCGGACGGTCTTGATGATGGTCTTGTCGTCCTCAGCCTGCTCCGCTTTCAGCTCCGTGCCGAGATAATATTCCTTATCCTCAAGGAACGGATCCATCGCGGTTCCGTTGACCGTATAGATCGTGTCAGAGCCCTCCATGCAGAGGTAGCGCTGGCTGTCAATCGGGATCTTTCCGCCGATCAGGAACACGATATCATCGTTCTTGTCCACGGAGAACGTCACCTTCACAGGCTGATCCAGTCCGAAGCGCTTCATATCATCCGCAGTGGCATGCTCCAGCACCGTACCGGTCGAAGCGAGATCCGGCGCACGGGTTGCGAGGGTGCGGATGCCGGTGACATTCATCGGCAGATCCTCCAGGCCCTCCAGGTAATAGTTCGCAACGTCCTCCTCAACCGAATTGCCGTCGGCATCGGTCGTTACGACCTTCTCCATTTTGCGGTTTGCAACATAGGATGTGCCGTCCGGCTTTTCGACTTTGATCCGGTTGATGTCATCGGCATGTGCATGCCAGAGCGGTGTTTCCACGATGTCGTCCGACAGGGAGGAGCTATCCTCCCCGGTACCCGGATCGGTCTGCTTCAGAAACACAAGCACGCCGCCGAGCGCTGCAAGCAGCACGGTTCCGCCGATGATCCCTTTCAGGGTCTTGTTCATCTGTTTCTTCTCCTTACATACACAAGAATGCCGATCAGTGCGACCGCAGCAGGGATCACAAAGACGATCACATTGCGGATCGTTTTGGCCTGTGCCTCTGTGATCGTGATCTTCGTCGAATCAAGCGACTTGCTTGCGACCGTGATCACATTGTCCTTGCCGGAGAGGGTGTTCATCATTGTGATGAAGTAATTGGAATTGTCATAGCTGGTTGCGGTGCCGCCGATGTAGTAATCCACAAACAGCGGGGAACCGAATGCGATCACGCGGCTCTTGAATGTTTCGCCGCCTGCGATATAGTTGTGCTCAGCCTGTACGGCGAGGTTCACAACAGCCTTTTCCGCCTTGCTCACATCGAATTTGTCAGAGGCCTCATCCAGCGGGAAGACCACCGCAGTATCGGATGTGACGAGCAGCGGATAGGTGTTTCTGCCTGCGCTGTCCTCAAACAGCGTCCGGATCGGTGCGTGATACGGTGCAACGATCGGCACGCTGCCGCCCTTGTAATTCGCATTGAGCGGTGCGTCCGGATCCGCCGTAACAATCGGTACGCCGGTCAGCGGGAGCTGACGGATCGAAGTGTTCACGATCTGGCCTCTTGCCTCATCGCTCTCCATCACGATTGCGTTATCAATGACCATGCCCCATTCCGCAAGGAAGTTGTTGATGTTCTTCATCTCGGTCATTCTGGTCAGTGTCGAGAAGTAGATCAGATTCTTGCCGCACTTGCCGTCGTTGTTCAGGTAGTCGCTGAGCTTCTTGATCTGTGCTTCCGTCAGGTCGCTCTGCGGTGCGCAGAGGATCATCAGATCATAGTCCGCAGAAAGCGCTTCGGTTCCGATGTCGATCTGCGTGGTGGAGAAGTTGTTCTTCGTCAGCAGCTCATTCAGTCTGGCAAAGCAGTACTGCATCGAAGCGTCATACATCGGGTTGCCGTTGTTGTTGCAGATCAGGCCGACCTTGACCGGGTGCAGATCCGTCACGCCGATGATTGCAGAGATCAGCGACTGCTCACCGACGAAGCTGTTCTCCGTGTTCTGCATACCGGTCGTGTAGTCATACTGCGTATCCTGCGAAATGAGGTCGGTATACGGAATCACGCGCACGAGGTCGCCGCAGGTCACAATCAGGCTCCATCTTGCAACAGTTTCATTTGTATCTTTCAGATACTGTGTTTCAATCTCCGGGTGCGTGGTCGGATCCACATATTCCACGGTGATCTTGCCGTTGGATTCGGTTTCAAAACGCTTCAGTGTTTCTGCAAGCAGCTTCAGCTCCTTGTAGTCATCAAACTGCGCCTCGTCAGCGAGCATGGTCAGCTTGATGTCGTCTTTCAGCTGATGCAGATAGTCTGCGGTCTGCTCATCGATCTGATACATACCCTTGGAGGTCAGGTCGATGTTCCAGTTGTAGCGCTTATCCAGCATCCGGACAATGATGTTGACCATCACGACTGCCGCGAGAAATACGACCGTGATGACCGTTGCCAGCGTGCCGTACTTGAACTTCTTGCGGCGCTTGACCTTGTTCAGTGCGCGTTCACGCTCTGCCTCCGGCGTCCGCTGGTGCTTTTTCTTTGCCTTTTTGGCGGTTTCCTCTGCGGCATCGGCAATATCCTCTGCCTTGTCCTCCGCGGCATCAGCAATGTCCTCCGCCTTGTCCTTCACGGCATCGGCGATATCCTCCGCCTTTTCCTTCACAGCATCGGTGATGTCCTCTGCCTTGTCCTTTACAGCATCGGCGATGTCCTCTGCCTTGTCCTTGACCGTATCCAGAACGTCCTCCGCCTTCTTGCCTGCTGCCTCCGCCGCAGCCTTAGCGGATCCGAGGTTCTTTTTCTTGTTTTCGTCCTTCTTGCCCATGTTGGATCCCTCCTTAGCTCCAGCGTCTGCGCTCAAACACGCGGATCGTCAGGTAATTGAAAATGATTGCAAAGCTCAGATAGAAAACGATTGTCGGAACATTGAACAGTCCGTAGGTGATCGCATAATACTTGCGCATGAAGGACAGCTCCTCGACCACACTCTTGAGCGTTCCGTCCTTCATCACGCCCGCGATCGTATCGACCAGATAGATCAGCATAAAGGCGACAAACGCCATGACTGCCGCTGCGATCTGATTTTCCGTCAGTGCGGAAACAAGGCCGCCGACCGCGATGAACGCGGCGCCCATCAGGAACAGCGCAAGGAAGTTCGCAAACACCATGCCCCATTCCACAACGCCGAACTTACTGAGGATCAGCGCATAGACAAACGGCATCAGCAGTGCGATGGTATAAAGCGCCAGTGCGGCAAAGTATTTGCCGAAAACGATCTCGCCGAGGCTGACCGGTGCGGTCAGAAGCCCCTGCTCGGTTTTCTGCTTCTTCTCCTCGCTGAACAGACGCATCGTCAGCAGCGGGATCAGGAACACGAAGATCAGGAACATAGTCTGGAACATGCCGGACATATCCGTGGTCGCCGTAACAAGACATGTGTAATAGAAGAACATGCCGGTAAAGATCCATGAAACTGCAAGGAAAATATATGCGATACTCGATGTGAAATACGCACCGATCTCGCGTCTGAATATTGCGCCCATTATGCCTTCTCTCCTTTCTGCTCCGCCTTGTCATCCTGGTTTTCAATGACAATACCTTCGCCCATCGTGATCTTGAGGAACAGATCCTCCAGCGTCATCTCTGCGGAGCGGACGGCCAGCAGCGGCCAGTTGTGCTCGCAGGCAACGCGGAACAGATCGCGGCGGATATCCTTGCCCGGAGCCGCCTCCATCTCATACTCATAGATCCCCGGCTCACGCTCCATATCGGCACGGCAGTACTTGACGCCATTGATGTTGCGTACAGCCTTGATGATCTCTTCGCGCGGGCCGTCGATGCGTGCGACGATGCGGTGGTCGGTGGACACATTTCTGGAGAGGTTCTCGGCCGTATCATGCGCGGCGATGATGCCGTGATTGATGATGATGATGCGGTCGCAGACAGCCTGGATCTCGCTCAGGATATGCGAGGAAAGGATGACCGTGTGGTTCTTGCCGAGCTTCTTGATCAGCGTGCGGATCTCAAGGATCTGCTTCGGGTCCAGACCGACCGTCGGCTCGTCAAGGATCAGGACCGGCGGATTGCCGATCAGCGCCTGCGCCACGCCGACACGCTGCTTATAACCTTTGGACAGGTTCTTGATCAGTCTGTCCTGCACGTCGTTGACCTTTGTCAGGGACATGACCTCGTTCAGGTGCGCTCTGCGGGGCAGCTTGCACTTTTTCAGGTCATAGATATACTGAAGATAGCTCTTGACCGTCATATCGACATAGAGGGGCGGAATTTCCGGCAGATAGCCGATATAGGATTTCGCCTTGATCGGATCCTCCAGAATATCGACGCCGTTGATCAGCGCCTGGCCGGAGGTCGAGGAGATATAACCGGTCAGCATATTCATGGTTGTGGATTTTCCGGCGCCGTTCGGCCCGAGAAATCCGAGGATTTCACCGTCTTCAACGGTGAAGCTGATGTCATTGACGGCGTGCTTGTCGCCGTAATGCTTTGTCAGATTTCGCACTTCAATCATTGATGATGCTCATTCCCTTCATTGCATTTTCGCATGCCTTGCGCAGGCATACGTTTCAAACTATAACAATATTGTAGATTTCCCGTGTGATAATTCCGTGTCAGTCCTTTGAAAGTTCATTCACGGCTCACCGGGCATCCCCTCTGCCGGCAGCAGATGCATCCGCGTCCGGATGTCGCGCTGCATCTGGACGGCAAGTGCCTCCAGCGAATCAAAATGGCGCTCCGGCCGGATAAATTTGCAGAGTGTGACCGGCAGCAGCGTGCCGACAAGCTCGCCGCTCCAGTTGATCAGATGCGTTTCCGCAATCGGTGCAGCGTCGCCGCCTGTCACAGTCGGCCGCACGCCGATATTCGTGATCGCAGGCACCCAGATGTCATTGATCTCCGCAAAGGAGGCGTAAACGCCCCTGTGCGGGACGCACTGCCACGGCTCAAACGGCTGATTCGCCGTCGGACAGCCGAGCACGGTGCTGCCTAAGTGATTGCCGGTGATCACATGCGCTAGGATCTGGTAATCCGCACCGAGCAGCCGGTTCGCCTTTGTGACCTGTCCGCTTTCCAGCAGAAACCGGATATGGCTTGACGAAACCGCAAGCCCGTCACTGTCCCGCACCTGCGGCACAAGATGTACGGAGAAGTTATACTTTCTGCCGAAGCGCTGAAGATCCGCAGGCGTACAGGACGCGCCCCTGCCGAAGCGGAAATCCTCTCCCGCCACGACATGATCCACCTGAAGCCGCTCCCGCAGGATCTCCTTGCAGTAGCGTTCGCCGTCGAGCTCTGCGAGCTCCCCGAACGGGAGCGCAAAGACGGCATCCGCGCCGCAGGTTGTCAGCAGGCGGCGCTTCTGTTCATCGTGATAGATATATTGCAGCGGGCGGCCGCGCTTCTGCGGCATGGTTTCCGAAGCGAACGTCACCACATGGCACGCCCCCAGGGAAACCGCCTGTGACAGCACCCGCCTGTGTCCGAGATGTACACCGTCAAACAGCCCGAGTGCCGCCGCGATCGGCCGCCGTTCGGGATTCGGTGCAGCACAGAATTCCGGCTGCTTCATGAACGATCATCTCCTCACAGATTTTTGAATACGCGCAGGCAGCCTGCTTCCCTGTCGGCATCCGCCAGCCCGAGAAATGCGCCGTCCGCACCGTAAACGCGGTACCGTGACGCTTCCGCAGAAATGCCCCGCACCCGCGTCAGGTCGAGCCGGACGCCGTTTGTGTAGAGCTTGGCCTGCGCCTCGCTGAGCCTGAGTGCCGGAAGAACGGCAAACAGCCTGTCCGTCGGAACAATCAGCGTTTCCAGCGTATTGCTGTCCGCCGCCTGCTGTACCTCCTCAAAGGTGTGTGCTTCCCCGAGCGTAAACCCGCAGGCCGCCGTTCGGATCAGCGATGTCATACAGCCGCCGCAGCCGAGCGCTTTGCCGATGTCATGGATGATCGTGCGGACGTAAGTACCTTTTCCGCAGACGATCTCCAGTACACCGCAGCCTGACGCGGCATCGTATTCTGTCAGTGTGATGCCTGTGACAAATGCAGGCCGCGCAGGACGTTCAATCTCCCTGCCGTCGCGCGCGAGCTCATAGAGCCGTTTGCCGTTGATCTGCACGGCGGAATACATCGGCGGGATCTGCATGATCTCCCCGGTAAACTGCGGAATGACTTCCCGCAGCGCCGTTTCCGTCACCTGCACGGCATTTGTTTCAAGCACCGTCCCGGTTATGTCCTGTGTATCCGTCACCGTGCCGAGCCGGAAGCCCGCACGGTATGCTTTTGTTTCATCGGGCAGAATTTCGCACGCCCTGGCCGCGGTGCCGATCAGCACGGGCAGAACGCCCTCCGCCATCGGATCCAGCGTGCCGGTGTGCCCCAGCCGCCTGATTTTCAAGATGCCGCGCAGCTTTCCGATCACATCAAAGGACGTGAAGTCCTGCGGCTTGTTCATCACTAAGATCCCGCGTTCGATCATGCTGTCAGCGATGCCTCCGCGGTTTCCATCAGTTTCCGGCAGATCTCCGCCGGTTCCCCCTCGTGGAACGAGCAGCCGCTCGCCTTCACATGGCCGCCGCCGCCGAACTGCCTGCACACCGCGGAAACATCGGCGTGCTCGCCGCCGCGCATCGAAACGCGGTAGCTGCCGTCAGACTGCTGCTTGCATGTGATGCCGATTTCCACGCCGAGGATCTGCATCGGCAGATTCGCAACGCCGTCCACCTCGTCAGCCGAAACCTTCAGTTCGGTCATCCAGCTGTAAGGCAGATAGATCAGCGCGACCTTTCCGTTCTCCGAAAGCCGGATATTCTGCATCAGGCGCGTATCGAGCCGGATCCTTCCCTCGGATTTCAGCACGAAGAGCTCACGGTTCAGCCTTGCATAGGGCAGATCGGGATACATGCGCTTGATCGCACTGACTGCGGCAAACGTATCCGCACTCGCATTGCTGAACTGGAAGCATCCGGTGTCGGTCGAAATGCCGACATACAGACATCTTGCGATTTCTCTTGTAATCGGGATCGCGTTGTCCTGCATCATCCAGAAAAGCACCTCGCAGGCAGCCGAGGAATTCGGATCCCATAACAGCTGCTTTGCATAATGCGTATTGGAAACATGGTGGTCGATACAGAGCAGAACCTCTGCGTCCAGATCCGCCTGCGGGAGATCTCCGAACAGTTTTTTATCCGCAACATCGACGGAGATGCGCATTTTCGGCTCAAAGTCCTCGAACACGACGCCCTGCGTGATCTCATCGAACATCGCGGGGATCGGATCCGCGCAGCAGACGCGGGAACGGATCCCGAGCGATTTCAGGATATAATAGACCGCATAGCCGCCGCCGACGCAGTCACCGTCCGGTGAGCGGTGGATCAGGATATGCACATCCTCCAGCGAGCGCAGCACCGCATATGCCGCCTCACTGCTCAGCTCCGTACAGCCATGACTGTTCTGCTCCATAGGAACACCTCCCTGCAAAATTCCGCCCTCCGGCGGGGATTATTCTTCAGTATCGGTGAACTGCTCCGGCTCTGCGGCATCGCTGCCGAGCCCGCCGGTCAGTCCGAGATTGCTGAGCTTTTCGCTGATGTCCGATGCATATTCGATCGAATCGTCAGCGACAAAGTGCAGCTCCGGCGACTTGCGCAGGTCGAGTCTGCGGAACAGCTCTCTGCGGATAAAGCCGGAAGCCTTTGTCAGAACTCTGCACGCTTCCTTTGCGTGATTCAGACCGGACAGGCTGGAAACATATGCCTTGCAGTGTCCCATATCGCCGGAAAGCTCCGCGCGCACGATGGTCAGATCCGGCGTAATACGCGGATCCTTCAGCTCGCGCATGATCGCGGTCAGCTCCCGGAGCATATCCTCCTGCACCCGGCCGATTTTGAAGCTTGCCATAATAAAACGTAATTCCTTTCCGTGACGTTCAGGGGTCAGAGCTTGATCGAGCCGTCCGGTTCGGGATTGTAATAATTCCCCGATGTTTCGGACTCCTCAAAAAAGCCCTCCTCGTCAAAGATCGCATCCTGATAGTCCACAGCCTCCACGGGGCTGACCTCTCCGAGCAGAATGCGCTTGACTGTTTCAAAAAACAGCGTGTCGATCGGACCGAAATCCGGCCACGCGAGTGCTTCATTACAGTACTGGAGCATATCTTCATTGCTCATTCTCTGAAATTCCATACTCATCCCTCCGTCTGCCGCTTCGTCCGCCTGTACGGCAGACCGTACAGGCAGCGAATCTTATTCGTCGCGGTATTCCTCCACGATAAAGCCTTCCAGCACGTCGCCTTCCTTGATGTCCGCGAAGCGCTCCAGCGAAATGCCGCACTCGTAGCCCGTTGCGACTTCCTTCACGTCATCCTTGAAGCGGCGCAGCGAGTCGATCTTATCCTCTGCCACAACGATGCCGTCACGCACAACGCGGATCTGGCACTGGCGGGTGATCTTTCCGTCGGTGACATAGCAGCCGGAAACCGTGCCGACGCTGGAAATATGATAGACCTGGCGCACCTCCGCGCGGCCCATTTCGACATCGCGGTACTTCGGTGCCAGCATGCCCTTCATTGCCGTGGAGATCTCCTCGATTGCATCGTAGATGATGCGGTACAGACGGATATCGACGCCGTCCCTTGCGGCGGCATCGGCAGCGACCGGCATCGGACGGACATTGAAGCCGACGATGATCGCGTTGGATGCGGATGCCAGCATAACGTCATTCTCGGAAACCGCACCGACTGCGCCGTGAATGACCTTGACGCGGACTTCTTCATTCGTGAGCTTTTCAAGCGACTGCGTGACCGCTTCGACGGAGCCCTGCACGTCTGCCTTGACGATCAGCGGCAGCTCCTTCATCTCGCCCTCGGCGATCTGCGAGAACAGGTTGTCGAGCGTCACCTTGCGGTATGCCTTGAACTGCTCCTCCTTCGCCTCGTGCTTTCTCTGCTCGACAAGCTCCTTTGCCAGACGCTCATCCTCAACCGCGTTGAAGGTGTCGCCCGCGCTCGGGACCTCTGCCAGACCGGTGATCTCGACCGGAACGGACGGGCCTGCCTCCTTGACGACCTTGCCCTTGTAATTCGTCATGACGCGGACTCTGCCGACTGCCGTACCCGCGATGATGACATCGCCGGTGTGAAGCGTACCGTTCTGCACCAGAATCGTCGCAATCGGGCCGCGTCCCTTGTCCAGACGCGCCTCAATGACGGTACCCTTTGCTCTGCGGTTCGGGTTCGCCTTCAGCTCGCGCACTTCTGCAACGAGCAGGATGTTTTCCAGCAGATCCTCAATGCCCTCGCCGGTCTTTGCAGAAACCGGCACGCAGATCGTATCGCCGCCCCACTCCTCGCAGACGAGCTCATGCTCGGTGAGCTGCTGCTTAACGCGCTCGGGGTTTGCGCCTTCCTTATCCATCTTGTTGATTGCAACGATAATCGAAACGCCGGCCGCCTTTGCATGGTGGATCGACTCGATCGTCTGCGGCATGATGCCGTCATCCGCTGCAACAACGAGAATTGCAATATCCGTGATATTCGCGCCGCGGGCACGCATCGAGGTGAATGCCTCGTGTCCGGGGGTATCGAGGAAGGTGATGACCTTGCCGTCATGCTTGACCTGATATGCACCGATGTGCTGCGTGATGCCGCCCGCCTCGGTGTCCGTGACATGCGCATTGCGGATGCGGTCAAGGATCGAGGTCTTGCCGTGGTCAACGTGACCCATGACAACAACGACAGGGCAGCGCTCCTCCAGGGACTCCTCCGGATCCTCCTCATCGGTGATGAGGCGCTCCTCGATCGTGACAATGACCTCGTGCTCGACCTTTGCACCCAGCTCCTCTGCGACCAGAGATGCGGTGTCAAAGTCGATTTCCTCATTGATATTCGCCATGACGCCGAGTCCCATCAGCTTCTTGATGACGTCGCGCACCTGCACCTTCAGACGGGTTGCAAGCTCGCTGACGACGATGCTGTCCGGGATCATGACCTTGAGCTGCTGCTTTCTGGCGCGCTCCAGTTCAAGACGGCGCAGCTTCTCAGCCTCGGTTTCTCTGGCCTTGCCGGATTTTGCCTGCTGCTTTCTCTGCTGGGACTTCTGGTTGATCTTCTGCTTCTTCGCAACCAGATTGTCGTTCTTGCCGCCTCTGCCCTGCGGAGCGATCTGCTCGTAGCGCTCATTGTACTTGTCGAGATCGACATAGGTACCGCGGGTATCGACCGTGTGGCGCTGCTGGCTCGGCTGCACCTCGGTCGCGGTCGCAAAGCCGCCCTCCATCTTGACCATCTCGCCGCGCTCCTGTGCCTTTGCAGGCTTCTTCGGCGTTTTCTGGATATTCCGCGGCTGCGGCTGTTGCTGCGGCTGCTTCTTCTGTGCAGATGCAGCCGGAGCAGTGCTCTGCGGCTTATCCTGTGCGGCAGTTTTCTGCTCGGCAGCGCGCTTTTCGGCAGCAGCCTTCTGCTCGGCGGCAGCCTTGGCAGCAGCCTCAGCCTGCTTTCTCTGCTGTGCCTGCTGCTGGATCTTCTGATTGCGCTCACGGCGTGCAGCCTTTTCCGCCTGCTGCTTCTCATACATCGCGGCACGCTCTCTTGCACGGCGCTCGGTTTCGGCAGCGGTCAGCACGCGCGGGCCTGCCGGTGCGGCATTCTCGGCTGCGGGTGCAGCAGCATCGGATAC
>JAFZBC010000315.1:0-12298 GCA_017561965.1 Oscillospiraceae bacterium | reverse complement strand
GCTGTCCACGCTGTCCGGGATCGTGACGCTTGTCAGACCGGTGCAGTCGGAAAATGCATGATTACCGATTCTAGTCACGCTGTCCGGAATCGTGATGCTTGTCAGATCAGTACACCCGTAGAATAAATAATCGCCAATCTCTGTAACGGTTTCCGGGAGCACAACATCTCCCTTTGCTGCGGAAGCGTCTATCAGAATGTGATTCACGAAAACCAGCGGGTTTTCTTCCTGTCTTGCTGTCAGCCACGGCGTTCCGGCAAATGCGCGCCTTTCGATAATTGCCACGCTGTCCGGAATCGTGATGTCTGTCAGCGCATAACAAGAGCTGAACGCATACGCGCCGATGCTTGTTACGCTGTCCGGGATCGTAATGCTTTTCAGGCCGGTACATCTGTAAAACGCATCATCCTCAATGCTTGTTACGCTGTTCCCGATCGTCACACCGGTCAGGCCGGAGCATTGATAAAACGTTTCATGTCCGATGCTTGTCACGCTGTCCGGGATCACAATGCTTGTCAGACCGGTGCACTGGGAAAACGCACACTGATCAATGAATGTTACGCTGTCCGGAATCGTGATGCCTGTCAGGCCGGTGCAGTAATGAAACGCCGACGGGCCGATGTATGTCACACTGTCCGGAATTGTGATGTCTGTCAGTTCAGAGCAATGAGAAAACGCATCCTGTCCGATGCTTGTCACGCCTTCTGCAATTTTAACAGTTCTGAGATCAAGGGATACCCACGGTGCCGATTCATTGGAAAATCTATAATCCGACATGTTTCCGGTGCCGCTGATTTCCAGCGTTTTCGTGTCCTCATGATACACCCAGCTGACGTTTTCACCGCAGCTGCCTTTTTGTTCAGTTTCCGCACTTGCTGAGATTGCAGGCATCGCCGATACAAATCCCGCAAATGCGATGCATCCCGCACAAAGTATTGCTGTCTTTTTCAGTCTGTTCATATTCCAACGTCCCTTTCAATACGAAATTACGGCCAGAGTGCCGCTGTTCAGATTATACACTATATATTATAGAAAAGCAAGAAGGAACTGCGAAAATCGTAATATCTCACATGGCAGTTCATATGATATTGGCGAATCTGACGGAAAAACGCCCGGGAACAGCGATGTTTCTGTTCCCGGGCGTTGATTTACGCTTCCTTCTGATAACACGCGATAATCTCACCGATGTACATCCGGTGCGTGTCGTTGTCGCCGTAGAAGCCCGCTGCAACATCCTGCGGCAGGTCGGCAATGTCCATGTCAGCGGCATAGCGCTTTTTGCAGACCAGCACCAGATCGGCCTCCTCAAAGGTCACGGCGCCGTCCAGCTCCAGCGGATGCAGACCGCTTTCGGCGGCCTTGTCGCAGTCGCGGCCGGAATGCGATCCGCAGAACGACAGCGCTTTGCGGTACATGTCACTGAGGAATGACAGCGTAAAGGTTTCCTGCTGCTCCATAAAACCGAGCGTATGCCGCGAATGGCGCACGTAGCAGGTGACGGACGGCTTGTTCCACAGGACGCCCGCGGCGCCCCAGGAGCAGGTCATCGGGTTCCAGCCGGTCTGCTGTGTACCGGCCGTCAGCAGGAACCACTGCCTGCCGATCGCCTCAAACGGGTTGAAGCTGAGCTGTTCGGGTGCGATTTTTGTAAATTTCATATTGAACCTCCTTTTCCGCGCTTGGCGGTGATTGCCTTATTGCTTATGCTGCAAGCGGAGCTTGTCTGTGATGAGTGCGATAAACTCCGAATTGGTCGGCTTGCCCTTGCAGGTGTTGACTGTATAGCCGAAAAATGAATTGAGCGTGTCCAGATTGCCTCTGTCCCATGCGATCTCAATGGCGTGGCGGATGGCGCGCTCCACGCGGGACGGCGTCGTGCTGAATTCCTCCGCAACGCGCGGATACAGCTGCTTTGTGACGCTGTCCAGCAGCTCCGGATCGTGATACGCGCTGACAATCGCGCAGCGCAGATAATGATAGCCCTTGATATGCGCCGGAACGCCGAGCTGGTGTATGATGTCCGTGATGGTGATGGCCAGATCCTGTCCGGCGCGGCTGGTAAAGGCGCTGAGCGGCTGCTTGTTCGTCAGCAGCGAGATGCGTTCACCGAGGACGTTCAGATCAAACGGCTTCAGCATGAAATATGCCGCGCCGTTCTGCATGACCTGCTGCTCGACAAAGCTGTTGTCATAGGACGAGGTGACGATGAACGCCGGACGCTTTCCGCCTGCGGCGTTTGTTTTCTTCATCAGCTCGATCGCATCCATATGCGGCAGGATGGCGTCCACGACGACCACATCCGGTGTATCGCTGCGGATCGACTCCAGAACCGTGTTGCCGTTTTTCGGCCTGGTATATGCGTACATTCCCTGTGCGCGCAGGACACTGGCACAGGATACGCCGTATTCTGCCGTGTCATCTCCGATGAGAACCTTGACTTGCTTTTGCATGGTTCTACCTCCTTTTGCGTTATGTTTCCATTTTAGCACACCGGAGAACAAAAAGCAAGAGCGAAGAATCACGAAGAAAAGCTGATTCTGTCGAGAAAGGAATGAAGCTGCGCAATGGAATGAAAATGACGTATATACGAAATTTTGAGAATTATCAGACCGTATTCGCTGACGAAGTACGTTTGCTTTTGTCGAACAATTATATCTGCTGTCAGGAACTGTCATGCATATTCCGATCTGAAAATGCAAAATGCTGAATTATATCTTTTCCCGGTTTCTGATGCCGGAGTTTGCCGCAGATCCGGACGGATTGCAGCGCAAAAATCTGCGCATAATAACGCTGTGCGGAATGAAACAGTCCGGATTCCGCAGAGAGGAAGAATGCAGATGAGATTTCCGAAAAAATGGATCGGCAGGCTTGCGGTATGTGCGGCGGCGCTGTTCGCCGGGCTCGGCGGTGCGGTGCAGCATTACGCGCTGGAGCTGCCCGATCACTATTATCAGGCAGCAGACCGTCCGCTGAGCATTGCGACGGTGCTGCCGGTGACACTGGAGCGCGGCCGGGCATCCGCCGTTCCGCAGATGCAGGAGGCGGAGCTGCGGCTGTTCGGGATGATCCCGGTCAAGACCGTTGCGCTGACAACGGTGAAGCCCGCAGATGCGTATATCGGCGGGGAGCCGTTCGGCATCCGGATGCTGATGGCCGGGTGCATGGTCGTGTCGCTGACCGGCGTGCCCGGGCTGCCTGCGGATCCGTGTCCGGCAGCGGATGCGGGCATTGCGGTCGGGGATGTGATCCAGGCGGTCAACGGAAAGCCGGTCAGCAGCAATGCGGAGCTTCAGACGGCGGTGTCCGGTTCGTCGGGCGCGCCGGTTTCTGTGGAGCTGATCCGCGGTGACGCATTGGAAAAGGTAGAAATCACGCCGGTTTTCTCCCCGCTGACCAAACGGTGGCAGACCGGCATGTGGGTGCGCGACAGCACGGCAGGCATCGGGACGGTGACGTATTACATGCGTTCCGCCGCCGGACAGATCCGCTTTGCCGGGCTCGGACATGCCGTCTGTGATCCGGATACCGGCGAGCAGATTCCGCTGGCTTCCGGTGATGTGGTTTCGGTCACGGTCAATGACGTGGTATCCGGCAGCGCGGGCAGACCCGGTGAGCTGCGCGGCCGGTTTGAAACCGGTGACAGCATCGGCACCTTGCAGGCGAACACGCCCTGCGGTGTCTTCGGGATCATGAATGCGCTCCCGGAAAAGCGGCAGCAGGTTCCGGTCGGCTTCCGGCAGGATATTTCCCGCGGTCCGGCAGAAATCTACACGACGGTGGACGGCAGTGTCCCGCAGGCGTATTCTGCGGAAATCGAGGAGATCCGCAGCGCAGATGCCTCCATGCGGGATCTTGTGATCCGTGTGACGGATCCGCAGCTGCTGGCGCTGACCGGCGGCATTGTGCAGGGTATGAGCGGCAGCCCGATCGTGCAGAACGGCAGGCTGGTCGGTGCGGTGACGCATGTGTTCGTGCGCGATCCGTCCAGAGGCTACGGGATTTTCGCGGAGCGCATGTACGCGCAGACGACGGCCTTTGCCGATGCGGCCAAATAGAAAAAAGAGGGCGTTTCTTCGGAAACGCCCTTTTTCTTTCAGTTACCAGCAGCATGTCAGGTGCGCTGCCACCATGTATGCAGAACCCCGGACAGGGCTGCTTTTTATATATCAGATGCGCGTTAGATGATGTGTTCAGCGGCTCTCATCGCTGAAGCCACTGTCAACCAGCTCTACCAGAGATGCGACAGCCTGCTCTTCATCGGTGCCGTCTGCAATGATGCGGATCGCGGTGCCGCCGACGATACCCAGCGAGAGGATACCGAGCAGGGACTTCGCGTTGACACGGCGCTCTTCCTTCTCAATCCAGATCGCCGAACGGAACTCGTTGGCCTTCTGAATGAAGAATGTAGCGGGACGTGCGTGCAGACCTACCTGATTCTGAACCATGACATCTTTGATACACATAAACTTTTCTCTCCTTTAAGATTTCGTAACCCAAATTGCGGACAATCGGATATGTGTTCCGTCCTGCGCCGCAAAGTGCGGATGTGAATTCGCTTAGGACGCAAGCTGCAATTTTAAGAGCGCGGTACGGCTGTGTGCACGATTCTGCCTGACCAGCCATGCAAATACATTCTGTAAACCCCTTCCAAAATATACCCACCGTATAACGCCGAACATTCGTTTCAAATCCCGGCAGCTTCCGCTTTTTACGGAACCACGCTATCATTATACTGAATTTTTTCCGTTTCGTCAATGTCTTTTCTACACAAAACCAGTGCCGACAGGCAAAATTCTCCCCTATGCTACATTCGGGAGAATCGCGGCGTGCTTGGTTTGGGCATATTCACGAAAGCCGTTTGTTGAAAATGTGTTGAAAGCCTTTGTTTAGATGCCTAGTTTTCAACAAAACATTTTGTTGAATGTCACAACAGAAGCCCTTATTTTGACGCGATCCACTTTTCCCAGAGGTCCGGCCGCCGCGCTTTGGTGATTTCCTGACTTTGCTCTGCACGCCACGCGGCAATATTTTTGTGATGACCGCTCAAAAGCACAGCGGGGACAGTTTCGCCCTCCCAGGTTTCCGGACGGGTATACTGCGGGTATTCCAGAAGCCCGTTGAAGTGGCTTTCCTCGATGTAGGCATCCGGGGACGGGAGCACATCCTCGCACATGCGCGCGACGGCATCCGTCAGCACGAGCGCGGGCAGCTCGCCGCCGGTCACGACATAATCCCCGATCGAGATCTCCTCATCAACGATGCGATCCAGCACGCGCTGGTCAATGCCCTCGTAATGGCCGCAGAGCAGGAACAGCCGCGGCATTTCCGCAAGCTCCCGGACGCGCTGCTGCGTCAGCGTTCTGCCCTTCGGGGAGAGATAGACCGTATGCATCGGCAGATCAGACTGCGCTTTGACCGCGTTCCAGCAGTCAAAGACCGGCTGGGCCTGCATGACCATGCCCATGCCGCCGCCGAACGGGGAATCGTCCACGCGGTTGTGCTTATCCGTCGTGTAGTCGCGGATCTGGTGACAGCGGACGGTGATCGCGCCCTTTGCGCGCGCACGTCCGAGAATGCTCGCGGAGAGCACCGCTTCACACATTTCCGGAAACAGCGTTGCAATCTCAATCAGCATCAGTCAAACAGCCCCTCCAGCGGACGGATCTCAATGCGTTCGTGTTCAAAATCAATGTTGCAGACGACCTGCGGGATCACCGGCACCAGCAGCGAACGCCCGTCCGGTGCTTCGACCTCGTAGACATCGTTTGCGCCGGTCTGGAGCACGTCCTTCAGCACGCCGTAAACCTGCCCGGAATCGGCATCAACGACCTGCATGCCCTGCAAATCCTGGATGAAGAAGGTGTCGTCATCCAGCTCCACGTCATTGCGGTCCATATAAAGGATCGTGTTGCGCAGAGCATTGGCAGCGTCCGGCGTATCGACGCCTCTGAACTTCACCAGCGCCATATTTTTCTGGACGGATGCACGCTCGATCTCCATGGGGATATGCTGCTTGCCGCGGTAGAGCGTTTCAAATTCGCAGAGAAATTCTGCGCTGTCGCACCACGGCATGATCTTGACCACGCCGCCGAGCCCGTGAATGTTGACGATCTTGCCGATCTCAAGAAACTGTTTTTTCATAGAAACCTCGTTTATGGGAGATACCGTTTTCTCAGCAGACTAAGCCGGAATACGGCTTATAAAAGTGCAGAAAGGAAGCTCGTTCCTGCGAGACCGTCCGCCGGTACGCCCAGCGCCTCGCAGACGGTCTGCCCGATGTCGGAAAAGCCTGTCCGGGTGCCGAGATTCACCGGCTTCACGGACTTGCCCCACACGAGCACCGGGATATATTCGCGGGTGTGATCCGTGCCGTGCGCGGCAGGGTCGCAGCCGTGATCCGCGGTCAGAATCAGCAGGTCATCGTCATTCAGCTGCGGCAGCAGTGCGCCGAGCTGCGCATCAAATGTGTTCAGCGCCCGCGTATAACCCGCAATGTCGCGGCGGTGACCGTAGGCGCTGTCAAACTCCACAAGATTGACAAAGCACAGCCCCTCAAAATCGCATACAGTCAGCCGGAGCGTCTTGCCCATGCCGTCGTCATTGGACACGGTGCGGAAGCCCAAGGAAATGCCCTGCCCGTTGAAAATATCGCGGATCTTGCCGACGGAAATCACCTGCTTACCGGCATTGATGATATGATCAAGCATCGTCGGTGCAAACGGTGAAACGGAATAGTCATGCCGGTTTGCGGTGCGCGTAAAATTCGGGTATTCCCCGACAAACGGCCGCGCAATGATCCGCCCGACCGCGTATTCGCCCTGCATGATCTCCCGCGCCTGCTCGCAGATTTTGTACAGCTCCGGCACGGGAATGACGTCCTCATGCGCCGCGATCTGCAAGACACTGTCCGCAGAGGTATAGACGATCAGTGCGCCGGTTTTCATGTGCTCCTGACCGTAATCCCTGATGACCTCGGTG
The DNA here is from genome assembly GCA_017561965.1 of Oscillospiraceae bacterium. Taxonomy (GTDB): domain Bacteria; phylum Bacillota; class Clostridia; order Oscillospirales; family Ruminococcaceae; genus Firm-04. The sequence continues at coordinate 5,320 of JAFZBC010000315.1, read as the reverse complement.
CCGGAATACGGCAGATTGCAGAGGATCTCCCTGCCGGTCGCCGCGCGCAGACGGTCGAGCACCTCCTGCGGAAAGCCGTCCGGATAGGTCTTCATCGGGACGGTCGAAATCAGTCCGGCGATTTCCCAGTGACCGGTCGAGGTGTCCTTTCCGGCGGAGCGCTCGGCGCATTTGCCGTATGCGGCGGACGGTGCGTCAGCCGGTGTGCCGCAGCCGACGCCGTCAATATTGAACAGACCCATTTTCGCCAGATTCGGGACAAACAAATCGCCGGAATGAAAGCAGGAGCGCAGCGTATGCGTCCCCGCATCCCCGAATCTGTCCGCGTCCGGCAGCGCGCCGCAGCCGAAGCTGTCCAGCACGATCAGAAAGACACGTTTTGCCATGATGAAGCCTCCCTTGTATGATAATGTGCAGAATTATTCCGCGGCATCCTCCGCAGATTCGATCGTTTCCAGGTTATCAAGCTCTGCGGGGATTTCCGCATCCTCCTCCGGCAGCATGTCCTCTTCGCCGGTCTGGATCTCAAACAGATCCGGTTCCCCGCTCGTCGGGAGCGGCGGCAGCTCGGCCAGCGACTGCAAGCCGAATGTCCGCAGAAAATGCGCGGTCGTGCGGTAGGTGACCGGTCTGCCGGGAACTTCGATGCGTCCGGCCTCCTCCAGCAGTCCGCGCTCGACCAGCGTGTTCACGACGGAACCGCTGTCCACGCCGCGCACGCGCTCGACAAAGCCCTTTGTCACAGGCTGGTTGTATGCGATGATCGTCAGCGCCTCCATGGCCGCGTTGGAAAGCGGCGTGTTGCGCTTGACCTCCAGCGCCGCGCGGATCTCCTCCGCATATTCGGCACGGGTCGCCAGCTGCCAGCTGTCACCGAGCGCGAGCAGCTGCAAGGCACTGCCGGTTTCGTCCAGATGCGCAGCAAGCGCCGCCGCAGATGCGCGCACGGCGTCCGGTTCGATTCCCAGCGCTTCCGCCAGACGGTCGGTTTCCATGGGCTCACCGGCGGCAAACAGCACCGCCTCGAGCGCCGCGTGTTCGTATTCCAGTTTCATGTTGCCTTCCTTTTCCTGTGCGGCTCACGCGCCGCGCAGCAGTGATTCCAGCGCTTCGTCCGCGTGCTCCATATGCAGCCCGCGCGAGCCCTTGATCAGGTAGCAGCAGGGCGCATCACCCTGTGCTGCCGCAAATGCTTTCAGCGCTTCGATCAGCGCCGTCTGTTCAGCAAATGCAGTTTCGGAGCTGCCGTAGCCTTCCGCAAAATCCTTATAATTATCGCCGCAGAAGAATGCGGCATCCGTGAGCTCACGGCAAAGCCTGCCAAGCTCTCTGTGACGGTCAGCAGCAAATGCGCCGAGCTCGTTCATGTTGCCGAGCACCGCAATTTTCTTTGAATTTCCGGCGATGGTCTGCATGCCGTTCAGTGCGGCGGCCATGGCCTCCGGGTTTGCGTTATAGAAATCGCGGATGACGGCAGCATTGCCGATCTGCACGCGCTCCGAGCGCATCGCGCCGGGGACAAAGTCTGCCAGTGCATCCGCAGCCTCGCGGAGCGTCATGCCGCAGATCAGTCCGGCGTGGATCGCAAGCAGCGCGTCCGTGACATTGTGGATGCCGGTCATCGGCAGGACGACCGTTGCCGTTTCGTTCTGATACTGCACGGAAAATTTCGTAGATTCAGAGTTTTCGGAAATGTCCGAAGCGGTCAGCTCCGCGGCCTGATTGCCGAGGCGGGAGCTATACCGAAGCGTGACGCGGTCAGCGAGCGCATCCGCCTGCGAAAGCAGCAGCGGATCGTCTGCCGGAACGATCAGATCACCGCCGTGCATCCCGTTCAGGATCTCCAGCTTGGCTTTGAGGATGTTCTCCTGCGAGCCGAGATTGCCGATATGCGCGGTGCCGATGTTCGTGATGATTGCAGCATCGGGCTCCGCAATATGTGTCAAATAGTCGATCTCGCCGGCGTGGTTCATGCCCATTTCAATGACGGCGACTTCCGTTTCATCCGGCATATGCAGGATCGTATACGGCACGCCGATGTGATTGTTGTGGTTGCCTGATGTAGCAAAAGTGTTATATTTTGCAGCAAGCACATGTGCGGTCATATCCTTGACCGTGGTCTTTCCGCTGCTGCCGGTCACACCGATCACACGCAGTCCCTGCGCCTTCCGCCGGAGCTGAACCGTATGCGCAAGTGCGCCGTAGGCCTTGACCGTGTCCGGCACGATGATGTACGGAACGGTCGGATCCTCCGCGGGCGTTTCTGATAAAATACACAGAACAGCGCCCTTTTCGGCTGCCTGCTTCGCATAGAGATTGCCGTTGAAGTTTTCACCCTTCAGCGCAAGAAAGCAGTTGCCCTGCGCGATCGTGCGTGTATCTGTGCTGAATCCGGCAATAGAAAGCGACGCATCTGCGCAGTTTTGCAGTTCAGCACCGAGCGCCGCCGCAATTTCAGATGCCTGCATCCGGAGATCTGGCTTTTCGCTGAGCAGTCCCATGTTATGCCTCCAGCGCCAGATTGATGACACGATCGAGCAGCTCTGCAAACGGGATACCGTCTGCCGCCCACATCTTCGGATACATCGAAATCGGCGTAAATCCGGGCAAAGTGTTGATCTCGTTGAACACGATCTCGTTCGTGTCGCGCGTCACAAAGAAGTCCACACGGGACAGTCCTGCGCAGCCGAGTGCCGTGAAGATTTTGACTGCCCATGCGCGCACCTCCGCGTTCAGCTCGTCGCTGATGTGTGCCGGAATGAATGCCTGCGAGGTCGAGGTGACATATTTTGTTTCGTAATCGTAAAACTCCGCACCTGCGTCGATTTCGCCTGCGGTTGCTGCCTTCGGCGCATCGTTGCCGAGAACGGCGACTTCAATCTCACGGCCGTTGATGAACTCCTCTGCGAGGATCTTTTTGTCGTATTTGAACGCGTTTTCCAGTGCGGGCAGAAGGTCAGCTTCGGTTTTGACCTTGGACACGCCGACAGACGAGCCGGTGCTGCACGGCTTGATAAACACTGGAAACGCAATTTTCTCCATGATCTGTGCGCACATCGCTGCGGGATCCGCACGGAAATCGGCACGGTGCAGCGTCAGCCAGTCTGCCTGCCGGACGCCCGTTGTCGCCGCGATCAGCTTGGTGACGGATTTGTCCATGGACGCCGCCGCCGCGCAGACGTGACAGCCGACATACGGGATGCCGGAGAGCTGGAACAGTCCCTGAATCGAGCCGTCCTCGCCGTTTTCACCGTGCAGGACGGGGAAGGTCACGTCAACCGGGACGGTTTCGATGCCGTTTTCCTGCAAAATACAAAGACCCGCGCCGCGCTCCGGCGAAAGAAACGCCGTGCGGTTCGCGGGATTCTGTTCCCATTTATCTGCCGCAATATCAGCATAATTGTCGCCGCCGAACAGCATCCACTTACCCGTCAGCGTAATGCCGACCGGCAGAATTCTGCGGTTTTCCTTGTTCAGATTGCGAAGAACTGCCTCCGCCGAAACCAGCGAAACTGCGTGCTCCGGCGAAACGCCGCCAAACAGTACCAGAACTGTCTGCATGAAAAATTACCTCTTTTCAGTATTTTGAAATATCTCCGATGCATGGATTATGAGGCTCCGTCCCAAGCCATGCCCGGGCAATATCGTTTCACCGGGACGGGGCTGGGGCAGAGTCCTCATTCTGAATCCATCGCAGATATCTTATTTATAGAATGAACCGGCGATCATGACCTTTGCGATTTCGCGGCCCTTGTCGAGCAGCACGAGATCCGCGTCTGCGCCGACCTCAATGCGGCCCTTTTCCGGCGCACCGATCATATCGGCCGGTGTGCGGGTCGCCATTCTGACGGCATCCTCAAACGGAATGCCGAAGCTGGCTGCCTGCTTCACGCAGCGCCAGAGCGTCGAGGTGGAGCCTGCGATCGCGCCGTCCATTGTGCGTGCAACGCCGTTTTTGACCTCGATATCCTGTCCTCCGAATTCATAGATGCCGTCGCCCAGACCGGTTGCGCGCATCGCGTCGCTGATGATGACCATGCGCTCGGGGCCGAACATTTTATACAGCATCATGACGATTGCCGGATGCAGGTGCAGACCGTCAGTGATAGCCTGCACGTAGATATTTTTGGTGAGTGCCGCCGGAATCGGACCCGGCTCGCGGTGGTGAATGCCCGGCATCGCATTGAACGTATGCGTCAGGCAGTTTGCGCCCGCCTCAATCGCTTTGATGCAGGTGTCATAATCCGCATCGGTATGGCCGATGCAGACCAGCGCGCCGCATTCCCGGATGAACTCCATGGAGCCTTCCAGCTCCGGTGCAATCGTCACGACACGCATGCCGTCCAGTGATTTGAATTCCGCAAGATCGGGGTTTTTGATGAACTTTCCGTTCTGTGCGCCCTTTTTCTTTGCGTTGATGTACGGGCCTTCCATATGGAATCCGAGGATCTGAGCGCCCTTCACATTGCGGTCGCCCTCGGTGACCTTTTTGATCGCCTCATAGCTCTGCGTCATGGTTGTCGGGAGCCACGAGGTCGTGCCGTTTTCTGCAAGAAATGCGCTCATTTCCGCAAATTCGCCGTCCATGGTGTCCTTGCCGACGCAGCCGTGCGTGTGCATATCGACCAGACCGGGAATCACGGAAAGTCCGGTGCAGTCCTCACCGGCGGTGTCTGCGGATGCCGGTGCGATCGCGCTGATCTTGCCGTTTTCGACCGTGATGTCGGTCAGCTTGCCCTCAAAGAGCAGATTTTTCAGAATCATAATCCTATTCCTTTCAGTGAAGTATCAGTAACCCCATGTGAGAAGTTCCCAGCCGTTCACGCCGTTTTCAACCCTGCGGAGAATCCAGTTGAAATCGTGATTTTTCTTTGCGTAATTCTCCGGTGTGCCGGATGTCGGATACACGGTGAAATCGGAGAGCAGCACGATGGTATCCGGGCTGTTGTAATTGTTTCCCTTCGCCCGCTCAGAACGCTGTTCGTCAAAGGTAAGCGATTGCAGCTTACAGCCCTTGAAATTCTGCCGGAAATGTTCCGTGATAAAATCAGCCGCCGTATTCAGTTCATCCTGTGTAAAGTGCTCAGAGCTGCCGATCGTGCGCTGCACGTGCTCCACATGCCCTTCCTTGCCGTAGAAATGATAGAACGAGAGCGCGCCTGCCGCAAGCAGAACAATCACCGTGAAGATGATGACTACAAGTTTTTTCATATGCAACCCTCCTTATATGATCGTGGGATTCCAAAGGGACAAGTCCCTTTGGCGGGTTTGGGCGGAGCCCATTTCGGATACATCCGCGAAGCGGATACCTTATTTCGTC
>JAFZBC010000314.1:0-3760 GCA_017561965.1 Oscillospiraceae bacterium | reverse complement strand
GACGTCCTGCTTGCTGTGCTTTGCAAGAACGACGTTCTTCTCATGCAGATCGGTCATGACCTCCTGCACGGGATAATTCTGCACGGCGGCGGTTCTGGAGCAGGCACGTCCTGCGCCGTGGGACGAGGACATGAAGCTCTCGGGGTTGCCCTTTCCGCGGACGATATAGCTGTAAGAGCCCATTGCGCCGGGGATGATCGCGAGCTCACCCTCACGTGCGCGGATCGCGCCCTTCCGGTGAACCCAGACGTCCTTGCCGAAATGATGCTCCAGCGCTGCGTAGTTATGGTGGCAGTTGATTTCGCCGGAGAACACCGGCTCCAGTCCGGTATACTTCAGCACATGCTTTGCGAAGATCTCCTGTACCTTTTGCAGCATAATGGCGCGGTTTTCGTATGCGAAATCCATGGAAAGCTGCATCCATTCCAGATAGCGCTGACCTTCGTCGGTATCGACCGGCAGGAACGACAGGTTCCACGCGGGATCGACTGCGGAATGCCACTTTGCATTCAGCGCCGCCGCGATCTTCTTGAAATACTGCCCGACGATGTTGCCGAAGTGCCGGCTGCCGGAATGCAGCATGATGCAGCAGAGGCCATTTTCGTCCTCCTGCAATTCGATGAAGTGGTTGCCGCCGCCGAGCGTACCCGCCTGGAAATAGCCCTCATCCAGCTGCGGAAGCAGCTGCGCATCCGCCTCATACTTCTGCATTTCCGCCTTGGCGCGGTCAAGCACGGCAGATGCCTGCGGCTTCTGATAATGCGAGAAGCCGGTCGGGATATTCCGCAGGATATCCCCGCAGATTGCCTGCACCAGATCCCCGCTGCCGGTAACGGTTTCCCGCAGGACGGAAACAGGGATGTTCGTCTGCACAAAGCCCATGCCGCAGCCGATGTCCACACCGACTGCATTCGGAACGACCACATTCTCACATGCGATGACGCCGCCGATCGGCATGCCCATGCCTGCGTGGGTATCGGGCATCAGCGCGATCCACTTGTACGCGAACGGCAGCTGCGAAAGATGCTGTGCCTGCTCTAAGCATTTTGCGTCGAGCACCTCCGCACCGCTCTGCCAGATCTTTACCGGTCTTACATTGTGTTCCGAGATCACAAACATCTTTCTCTGCTCCTTTCGTGATATTCCGGAAGCCCTGTGCTTCCGCTGTGTTTGTTTCTCCTGTTCATGTGCCCAGTATACCACAGCCGCGCCGGAAAATCATGTAAATTTTTCTGCGCAGTGAATTCTGACGCCCGCCGGAAGCGTCCTGTTTTTTTCGCAGAGATGCCTCTTGCATCTTGCCTTATTTTCTGGTAAAATAGGGATAACAGGATTTCATCGGAAGGCGGTGATGAGATGGCAGGCTTTTCTGAGCTGATCAAAACCTTTGAAAAAACGCGGGACTACATCCGCGACTTCTTCATCTACGGCTGCAAGGCGCGCAGCGAATTCACGCGCAGAAGCAGCCGCACCTACGATGACGAAAAACGGCGCGTCGAAAGCTGGCTCGGGGATGCTGTCCGCTATGACGACTCCGTCCGCGGGCGGCAGGTTTCCATTTCCGTGGACAGCGGGCATATCCCTGAAAATCCGCTGTATCAGGCCTACGACGCCAGGAGCTTCACGGATAACGATATCCGGCTGCACTTTCTCCTGCTCGATCTGCTCGCGGACGGGCAGCCGCGGGATCTCCGCACACTGACCGACAGCCTCAGCAGCGAATACGGCGCCGTGTTCGACGAGCAGACGGTCCGCAATAAGCTGCGGGAATATACCGCAGAGGGCCTGCTGATTGCCGAAAAGCCCGGAAAAACTGCGTATTACCGGATTTCGCCGGATACTGCCGCCGGACTGACGGAACAGTATGCCGGACTTGCGGATGCGCTGCGCTTTTATTCGCAGGACGAGGAATTCGGTGTGATCGGCGCACAGATTCTCCGCAGCGCAGGCTGCAAAAATGATATTTTCTTCCGCAAGCACCGTTATCTTGTGCATACGCTGGAGGACGCCGTGCTGCCGGAGATTCTGAATGCCGCCTCCGAAAAGCGGCGCGTCTGCTTCCGGACATTCAGCGCCAAGACGCACCGGGATCCGGAATACGACGGCACTGTCTTCGATGCCGTGCCGATGCAGATTCTGACCTCCGTGCAGACCGGCCGGCGGTATCTGGCGGCGTATATTCCCGAACAGAAACGCTTTCATTCGTTCCGGCTGGATTTTATCCGCAATGTGAAATGCGGTGCGCCGGAGCCGGATTACGACCGTCTTGCGGCAGCCTATCAGCGCTGTCTTGCACATGTGTTCGGCGTGTCCTTCGGCATGCGGCACGATACGGGGCATGTGGAGCCGCTCCGTCTGACCGTGCAGCTGAATGCGCATACCGAGGGATACATCCTCGACCGTTTGCAGCGGGAAAAGCGCGTCGGGACGCTGGAAAAAATCAGCGACGGGCTGTATGCGCTGACCTTTGATGTCTATGACCCGCACGAGGTCATGCACTGGGCGAAAACGCTGATCGGCCGGATCGTGTCGGTCGAGGGCGGAAACCGGCAGGTACGCGGCCGGTTCTGTTACGACATCCGCCGGATGCAGGAAATGTACGGAGGTGACGCGGATGACGCTGTTTCATGAGATGTACGGCGCGTATTTCCGGATCGCGGCACGGGTGCTGCGGGAAGCGCCGCTGACAGAGCAGGCACTCCGCTGCATCATCCCGGAGGAGGGATTCCGCGATTCGGTGCTGTTCGTTCCGCAGAAGCTGATTCCGCAGGCTGACGGCTCTGACTGGGGACTGCTGCGGCGGACAGCGGACGGCCGCCTTGCGGCGGTGACGAAGCACCCGCCGTTCATGCCGCTGACGCTGCTGCAAAAGTGCTGGCTGAAAGCGCGGCTCTCCGATCCGAAAATGCAGCTGTTCCTTGATGATGAAACGCTTGCGGCGCTCTCGGACGCGCTCGCGGAGATCAAGCCTCTGTGGGATCCCGCACTGTTCCGGTATACCGACCGCTTCACGGACGGCGATGATTTTTCCGATCCGGCATACCGTGCGCATTTCCGGACGATTTTGCATGCGCTCCGTGCGGGAAGGGTTCTGCACATCCGGTTCCGGTCAGGAAAGGGGCGGCGCATGGAGATGAACTATCTGCCGCTTGCGATCGAATATTCGCGCAAAAATGATAAATTCCGGCTTTGCTGCCGCGGCGTGCGGAACGGAAAGCTCTCCGGCAGCGGGGTCATCAATCTCGGCCGGATCGAATATGCCGGGGCTTCGGATGTGACGTTCAGCGGCAAAGCGTCGCTGGAGGAATACTTCCGGCTGCGCAGGAGCCCCGAACCCGTGACTGTCCGCGTTACGACGGAGCGCAATGCCGTCGAGCGGTTCATGATGGAGTTTGCGTCCTACGAGAAGCACACAGTGCGGGATACGGAAACCGGGGAATGCACGGTGCAGCTCCGGTACGACAAGCAGGACGAAACGGAGCTGCTGATTCAGCTGCTGAGCTTCGGGCCGGTGCTGGAGATTATCGGGCCGCCCGATTTCCGCGCACAGGCTGCCGCGCGCGTGTACCGTCAGTATCAGCTGCTGGGTGGAACGGTGCATCCGGCGGATCCGTGACAGAAACATTCAAAGAAAACAAAAAACAGCGGATTCCGTGCAGAAATCCGCTGTTTTTCTGTCTGTTATTTCAGCTTGTCCCATTCCGTTTCCCGGAAGCCGACCAGTACGGTCTGCTCCGTGACAAGGATCGGGCGCTTGACG
>JAFZBC010000313.1:0-9557 GCA_017561965.1 Oscillospiraceae bacterium | reverse complement strand
GGGGAGATCCCCGAAGATATGGAACAGTATTTCAGATCTGATTCCGGTGACATCCCGGTTGACGCTGAAATGTTTGATTCTTCGCTGATGCCCGATATGGGTGATGCGTTCAAGATTGAAGGGGACGGCAATGCGGCAGGCGCAGAGGACGGCAATGCTGCCGATGCGCCCGCAGCCGATGCACCCGCTGAGGAAATGCCCGCAGAAGCACCGCAGCAGGAAGCTGAGTAACAGACTGACAGGAGAAGAAAATGGTTTTTGATCTGAAAGGTATTTACAAGGATTATATGCAGGGCAAGGATCCTGTTCCTGTCCTCAAGGATATTACGCTGTCAGTCGATGAAGGGGAGTACGTGGCGATCATGGGACCGTCCGGCTCCGGCAAGTCTACCCTGATGAATATTATCGGCTGTCTTGACAAGCAGACAAGCGGCGATTTTACATTTGACGGCACGGACGTCATGCAGTGTACCGACCGTCAGCTCTCCGAGATCCGCAATGCGAAGATCGGTTTTGTGTTCCAGAACTTCAACCTGCTGCCCCGGCAGTCCGCGCTCGAAAACGTCGAGCTGCCGCTGCTCTATGCAGGCGTTCCGAAGAAACAGCGCAGAGAGCGTGCCATTGAGGCGCTCAAGCGCGTCGGGCTTGAGGACAGAATGGACTTTAAGCCGACGCAGCTTTCCGGCGGCCAGAAGCAGCGCGTTGCGATCGCAAGAGCGATCGTCAACAAGCCGCGCCTGCTGCTCGCCGACGAGCCGACCGGTGCGCTGGACACCAAGTCCGGCGATCAGGTCATGGAGCTGTTCAAGGAGCTGAATGAGGAAGGCGCAACCATCGTGATGATTACGCATGAACCGGATATTGCAAAATGTGCCAAGCGGATTATGTACATCCGCGACGGTCAGATCTACACGGGTGCATTCAATACCCGTGCAGCACAGGCTGAGCAGGAGGCACAGGCTGCTGAAACGAAGCAGGAGGGCGCAGAGCAGGCATGAAGAAGACCATTATTTTGCTGCTCTGCCTTGCAGCCGTCAGCGGCGCAGGCTTCTTCGGATATAAACAGTATCAGAAGAGCCGCGACGAAAAGCGCGTGGTCGATGTTGTACCGGTCGGTGCAATGGCGATCCCGGGCTACGGCTACTGGGGTGAGGACAGCAGCATTTACGGCTACACCAGTGCTGCCAATGCGCAGCGCGTGAAGCTGGATACCGAAAAACTCGTGAAGAATGTCTGTGTCACGAAGGGTCAGCAGGTCAAAAAGGGCGACGTGATCCTGGAATATGACATGACAGTGGTGGAGCTGGAGCTTGCAGAGAAGGAAAACGACGTGCAGGTGATCCGGCAGAATATCAAAATGGCGAACAATCAGCTGGCAGAGCTGCGCAATGCACAGCCTTCTGAAAATGCGCCGCAGCCGGATATTCCGGATGAACCGGATGTACCGGATGAACCGGATGTACCCGATGTGCCGGATCCGATCCAGCTGGTCGATGAGGTTCCCGCCGCGTTCCGTGCCGAATCCGGCACCGGCTCGCCGGAGGATCCCATCATCATCAATTGCAGCCCGCGTGCAAAGGTCTATCAGCCGTTCATGCAGATGCTGATCTCGACCAAGCGCTGCGTGGAGCTGCGCGTTTACAACGACAATTTCACATTCCTCTACAAATGGCTGCTCAACGGCTCCAAGATCAAGCCGGAGGATGCGGAGGACTGGTCCGTCACCGACGGCGTCAGCATTGACGAGGAAACCGGCGCCGTTTCCATCGACACGGACGGCAAGATGCACGGTCAGCTCTCGTTCGGCGCACCGCCGCAGCAGGATATGCCGGATACGCCGGATACACAGGATTCGCAGGATACGCCGGATATTCCCGATCCGAAGATGACGGAGGACTGGACACGGTCTGACCTTCCCGATACGTCTGCAAAGCAGCAGGGCATTGACTACATGTATTCCCGTGCGGAGCTCAACCGCCAGATCAAGGAGCAGGAAACGCAGATCAAGCAGCTGGAGATCAGCCTGAAATCTGCGGAGCTCAAGCTGGCTGCGGCACAGAAGCAGAAAAAGGACGGCAGAGTGCTCGCAGAGCTGGACGGCGTGGTAAAGAAGATCGGCACGGTGAACGACGGTATGGTTTCGGAAAATCAGTCGGATTCGCCGGATGATCCGTTTGCCCAGCCGAGTGAGGACGATCAGTATTTTGCCGTGATCGAGGGCGAGGGCGGTATGGAGGTCATCTGCCAGGTCGTGGAAATGAACCTCGATAAGGTGCAGCCCGGCGCAGTGCTGGAGATCAATTCTTACAGCGACGGCGCGTTCTCTGAGGCGGTTGTGACGTCGATCGACCCGGAGCCGGTTTCGTACGGCTATCAGGGCTGGGGCGTCAACCCGAACAACTCGACCTATAAGGTGCATGCGAAAATCGAAAACTCTGACGAATTCATGATCGGCGTCGGCGTCAGCGCAACCGTTTCCGGTATGGGCGACCAGCAGCAGAGCGATTCGATCTACATCCCCGCGCATTATGTCCATAAGGAGGGCGGCGACTACTACGTCATGAAGGCGGATGACAACGACCGTCTTGTCAAGCAGTATATCAGGGTGGGCAGTACGGAATACTACGTCGAGGTCACCGGCGGTCTGAGCATGAAGGACCGGATCTGCTTCCCGTACGGCACGAACGTCAAGGAAGGCGTCAAGACAAATGATACTTCGGAACCGGTCATGCCGGAAAATATGTACTACTAAAGCACACGCCGAATAAGAATTGGAGTAGCAGAATATGTTTGAAAATGTCAGGCTCTCTTTGCAGGGCATACTGTCGCACAAGATCCGTTCTTTTCTGACCATGCTCGGTATCATCATCGGTATTGCGGCGATCATTGCGATTGTGTCAATCATTGAGGGTACCAAGGAAACGATCAAAAAGAACCTGATCGGTGCAGGCAACAACACGGTGCAGATCCGCCTGATGCAGGGCGATTACGCCTACGAACCCGGTTATATGCAGGGCGGCGAAAATGTCCGCGTGATTGCGGATTCCTATAAGGATCGCATCAAGGCGCTGGACGAGGTGGAGCGCTGCACGCTGTACCGTCAGCGCGAATACGTTGATAACTTCTATTACAAGAACAAGTCGCTCCAGGGCATCACGCTGCTCGGCATTGATGCGGATTATCTGGAAACGGCCGGACTGGACGTCGCGCAGGGCGTTGCATTCAGCGAAAAGCAGCACAAGGAATTCACCAAGGTCGCGCTGATTGACGAGAACGTCGCACGCTCGACCTTCGACGGCGAGGATCCGGTCGGCAAGATCATTGACATCAGCGGCGAGCCGTTCACGGTCGTCGGCGTGGTGACAAAGCGCTCCGGCTTTGAACCGACAATCAATTCCGTGGAGGACTTTTACACCTACAACAAGACCTCCGGCGGACAGATTCTCATCCCGACAGAGGACTGGAGCATCTGCTTCCAGTACGACGAGCCGCAGCACTGCATCATTCAGGCGAAGAATACCGACAGCATGACCACTGCCGGCAAAAAGGCCGCGGATATCCTGAATGAGAATGTCCGTGTGAACACCGCCAGTGCCGATACGGAGGACAGTGCAGAGGCCGCAGCGGAATTCGCAATGATGAAGCTGGAATACAAGAGCGAGAGCCTGCTGGAGCAGGCAAAGGCGCTCCAGGATCTGTCGCAGTCCACGAACAAAATGCTGATCTGGATCGCAAGCATTTCGCTGCTGGTCGGCGGTATCGGCGTTATGAACATCATGCTGGTGTCCGTCACGGAGCGTACCAGAGAGATCGGTCTGAAAAAGGCTCTGGGCGCACGCAAGCGCACGATTCTGTCGCAGTTCCTGACTGAGGCTTCGGTTCTGACGAGCATCGGCGGTCTGATCGGCGTGCTGACCGGTATCGGACTGGCCAGCATCATCGCAAATCTGCTGGAAACGCCGGTTGCAATCTCCGGCAAGGCAGTTGCCATTTCGGTTGCGTTCTCGATTGTGGTCGGTATCGTTTTCGGCCTGCTGCCGTCGATCAAGGCTTCCAACCTGAACCCGATTGACGCGCTGCGTTATGAATAAGGTATCGCTGTGCGATGATCTGTCATGAGGGCTTTGTCCCATGATCAATCCGTCGGAGATACCGCTATATTGACAGACTAAGGCGCTGACTTCTTGCAAGTCAGCGCCTTTTCTTTAATAATATTTGATTTCCTCGGTGAGCAGTTCCTCGTATTCGTCGAGGTTTTCCAGGATCTTTCCGGTGCCCTCCGCAACGCAGTCCAGCGGATACTCCGCGACATACACCGGCATACCGGTTTCACGGTTGATCAGCTTATCCATGCCGTGCAGCAGCGCGCCGCCGCCTGTCAGCGTGATGCCCTGCTCAATGACGTCCGCGGAAAGCTCCGGCGGGGTGTGTGCAAGCGTTTCGCGGATCGCGTCCATGACGTTGCACAACGGCTCATAAAGCGCATCCCGCACCTCGTCGGATGTGATCGTGATATTTTCCGGCAGGCCGTTCAGCAGATTTCTGCCGCGCACCTCCATTTCGGTGACGGTCGCCTCCGGGAACGCTGAGCCGATACCGATTTTGACGGCCTCCGCGGTGCGTTCACCGATCAGCAGGCTGTACTTTTTCCGGATATAGTTGACGATGGCAAGATCAAACGCATCGCCTGCGGTGCGCACCGAGCGGTACGACACAATGCCGCCGAGCGAGATCACCGCGATCTCACTGGTGCCGCCGCCGATGTCCACGACCATGGTGCCGGTCGGCTCCATGATCGGCAGTCCCGCGCCGAGCGCCGCCGCGATCGGTTCCGCGACGAGCTGGACAGGTCTTGCACCGGCCTTTTCAGCAGCCTCCTTGACGGCGCGGCGCTCCACGGCCGTCACGCCGGACGGGATGCAGATGATGACGCGCGCCTTTGTGAACATCGTGCCCTTGAGCGATTTTTTGATCAGCTCCTGGAGCATGGTCGCAGCAATGTCAAAGTCCGCGATGACGCCGTCCTTCAGCGGGTGAACGGCGATGATCGAGCCGGGCGTCCGGCCGATGATATCCTTTGCTTCCTTGCCGACAGAGCATGCCTGATCGGTTCTGGTATTGACCGCGACAACGGACGGTTCCCGCATGATGATGCCCTTGCCGCGCGCATAAATCAATGTATTGGCCGTGCCGAGGTCGATCCCGATATATCTGGTAAACATGGGTGTGCTCCTTTATTTCTTTTGTTCCGTTTCTGTTCGTGTTCTCCGTTTGCGTATCGCCGCGGAATCAGTCCGCAGGGGATACCGCCTTTATTTTACCACAAAAATGCGCATCCGACAACGATTTTTGCCGGATGCGGTCATTTTCAGCATTTTGCACACAATTTTGCACATATCATTGCCGGGGTTATACCGTCAGGACAGCGCCGTTCCGATGCGCGCGCCGTATCTGACAATGGTTTCCGCGCCGTTTTCGGAGTTTTTGCGGATCTGCGGGTCGATCTCCGCGGCGTTCTGTTCCAGCACCAGCACGATCGTGGAGCCGCCGAATTCAAAATAGCCCTTTTCAATACCGCGTGCGACATGCTCGCCGTGCGGATGATTGACGATCTTGCCGACGAGCATCGCGCCGACCTCGATTTGCAGCATATGCCCGAAATGTTCCGTTGTCAGCAGGGTGACGGTGCGCGTGTTGCGGTGATAGACCTTGACGTCATGCTCTGCGGCAACGGGATTGACCGTGTGCAGCTCTCCGGGGATGCAGCGCGTTTTGCCGATCCGGCAGTCGTCCGGATAGCAGTAACGGTGATAGTCATCGGGTGTCAGGCGGAAGATCAGAAGCTGTCCGCCCTGAAAATGCTTTGCGAGATGCCTGCACCCGAGAAATGCCGCAAGGGAATAGTCCGCACCCTTGACATTGAAATGCAGATCCTCCGTCACCGGGACAACGGTCAGCTTGGCGTCGCAAGGACTGATGAGTGCCTCCGGCGTACGGTCAACCGGTCTGGCGGAGGGTTTGACCGGCCGCGTAAAGAACGCATTGAAGCTGCGGTATTTGTCTGCGGCGAAGTCGTCCATTTTGATGTGCTTTTTCAGCACAAACGGCGGGATTGCGACCGTGGAGAGCGGATGCTCCAGCGCAAGCCCGGCCGCTTTGGACACAGCCGGCTTTGTCAGCAGCTTCAGGGCTGCTCTGCCGGGTGCGGTGCCGTACAGCAGCCCGAGCAGCTTTCCCTGAGAAGCACAGGAATCCGCCGCCGGATTGCCTGCGCGGTCGCAGATCTGTACAGTATTCTGCTTGCCTGCTTCCTTCGGTTCCGACATGACGGATTCCTCCCTGATATTCAGATATAGCGGTGCTTTTCGCTCAGCGTGCGTGATGCTTGTAAATCAGCAGCAGGAGCTCGAAAACGCCGATCACGATAAAGCCGATCATGGCGCGCATGCCCGGCTTTTTCAGGGTAAAGCGCGTAATGAAGGCACATGCGATGACCGCATAGACAATGGTTGCAACGAGCGAGAAATAGGTTCCGAGGTCGCGGCGGAAGGCGAACAGCACGGGGATCAGCAGCGCGACCGATGTGACCGGCAGTCCTTCATAGACCTTCCGGCGTTCTGTCGTCACCTTTTGCCGCGCCTCCTCCGTGACGTTGAAGTATGCGAGGCGGATCAGTGCGGCGAGGCTGAAGCAGCTGAACACCGCGATCTGGAGCGGCTTCTGGAGCCCGGCGCTGAATGCGATCATCGGGGGGAGCAGACCGAAGCAGACCATGTCGGAGAGCGAGTCGATCTGGATACCGAACTGGCATTCCTCCGGCGTGCGGTTCTTTTTTGTCTTGGCGACCTTTCCGTCAAACATGTCGCAGAAGCCTGCGAGCATCAGCATAATGATTGCGGCATTGGTGCTGCCGTGCGCTGCAAAATACAGTCCGACAGAGCCGCAGACAAAGCCGAGAAATGTCAATATCACAGTATAGCTGTAAAAGCCGATCATTTATGTTTCATCCCTTTTGTTTCCGAGTGGTATAGGTTTCAGATATCTATTATCTTATTATACCAAATTGTACGGGTGAATGCAAGCCCTTTTTCCGATTTTCATATCTTCTTCATGAAATTCCGGCAGCAGCCCGGACGACCCGCTCGATGATGCTGCCCGGACGGACGGCGTGACATGCATCCTCCGGCGCGAACCATTTCGCCTGCGAAACCTCCTGCGACAGCGTGAAGGCGGCTGCGGCATCTGCGTCCGCACAGAAGCAGAGCATCAACTGGCCGCGGCTCTCATGCCACGCACTGAACAGGAATTGCAGCCGCTGCGGGTGCAGGCCGATCTCCTCTGCGATCTCACGCAGGGCGGCAGCCTCCGCGGTTTCACCGGGCTTCATATAGCCCGCAACGCCGACGAAGGTTTCCTGCTGGCCGTAGCTCTGCTTGATCAGCGCGATGCGGCCTTCGGGATCGCGCACCACGGAAAGCACGCAGGTGCTGAACATATCAAACAGGGGCTTTTTGCAGCCCTCACAGTACGGCACCGCGCCGTCATCGCCCATCTGCCGCGGCACCGTCTTGCTGCCGCAGTCGGGACAGTATGTAAAATGCATCTTATTCACGCTCCATCCGGATCAGATATTTGTCGGTACCCTCCTCCGGTTTTCTGGTATCCGTCAGCCGGAAGCCATGCCGCATATAGAAGCGGACTGCGCCCGGGTTGCATTCCAGTACCCAGAGGTGGTCGGCCTGCTGCATACTGACGGCATAGGTCAGCAGCCTGGCGCCGATGCCCTTTCCCTGAAACGCAGGCTCCACGAACAGCCGCACGATCTCCGTGCCGCTGATGCGGATGCAGCCGCGTACAATGCCGTCATCGTAGACAGAATACTGCGCGAGCGTTTCGGGATCCGCACGGAGCTGCGCAGCCTTTTCTGCAATGTCCAGCTCCTGAAAATAGAATTCGTCGCTCCGGAATACCGGATAAAACTGTTTCCGGTAATTTGCAATGATGATCTCCGCAATGCGGGAGGCGTCCTCCGGCTTTGCGGCGCGGATCCGCGGAAAGCCGTTTTCTGCGATGAGCTGTTCCGTGATCCGGACAGCGGATGCGACCAGATCGGGACAGCGGCCTGTCAGCCGCGCCGTCTTCGGATCCGTTTCCGTTTTCGGCGCATGACTGAGCAGCACCTTGCAGAGAATCGCGCCGTTTTCCTGTTCAAAGCGGTTCAGGAATTCCGTGGTGAGCCTGTTCGTCAGGCTGTGATCCTTTCCGCTGCCTGCATACAGCATGCCCAGCGCCATCAGCGCGCCGGTACATGCACCGCAGACCGAGCCGCAGCGCATTCCGCCGCCGAAGCAGGCGCTCACCTGCAAAGCCTGCTCCGGATCCAGACCGGCTGCCGGTGCAAATGCGCCCAGCACGGCCTGCGAGCAGGAATAACCGTCAGCAAACAGCTGACGCGCTTGTTCCACTCTGTTCATGTCAGTTTCCTCAGTATTTCCGTAAAATATTCCGGCAGGGGACTGTCAAATTCCAGATATGCCCCCGTGACCGGGTGGAGAAAGCCGATCTTTTTTGCATGAAGGCACTGGCCTTCGACGCCCTTTTCCGCTTTGCCGTAGACTGCGTCGCCGTAGACCGGATGCCCGATATGCTTCATGTGGACGCGGATCTGATGCGTCCGGCCGGTTTCCAGCGTACAGCGGATATGTGCGTATTTTTCGTATTGTGTCAAAACGGTATAATGCGTGACCGCATCCTTGGAATTTGTGGCGATGACACACATTTTCTGGCGGTCGCGCGGATCCCGGCCGATCGGTGCGTGAACGGTGCCGCTTTCTTCTTTGAAGCGTCCGCAGACAACGGCCTCATATTCCCGCGTAAAGGAATGCACCGCGATCTGCTCTGCAAGCCCGAGATGTGCGCAGTCGGTCTTGGCAACGATCAGCAGGCCGCTGGTGTCACGGTCAATGCGGTGGACGATACCGGGCCGGATCACGCCGTTGATCGACGAAAGCCGTCCCGCGCAGTGATACAGCAGGGCATTGACCAGCGTGCCGTCCGGATGTCCCGGCGCAGGATGCACGACCATGCCCTTCGGCTTATTGACGACCAGCAGCGCATCATCCTCATAGACGATCTCCAGCGGGATGTTCTGCGGCTGCACGTCG
Source organism: Oscillospiraceae bacterium (assembly GCA_017561965.1). Lineage (GTDB taxonomy): Bacteria > Bacillota > Clostridia > Oscillospirales > Ruminococcaceae > Firm-04. The sequence goes on along the minus strand of JAFZBC010000313.1, from coordinate 393 downwards.
AGCATCTGCGGTTCAGGCACGTTTACGGTGACGGCGTCATTTGCCTGCAATTTGTCGTTTTTCTTTGCCGGTCTGCCGTTCCGGGTGATCTGTCCCTGCTCCAGCAGCTGCTGCACTGCGGAGCGCGTCAGTTTGAGTTCGGGCTGTGCGGCAAGCCATGCGTCCAGCCGTTTTCCGGTATCCTCCGGGGCGGCTGTGAACTGCATCTCACGCGCCGGCATGACCGTGATCCTCGTTGTCCAGGACAGCAGCCGCTTCCGCTTCGGGGCGCGTTTCCGCCTCCGGCAGAACGTCTGCTTCGGGCAGTGCGGCCGCCTCCGGCAGAATATCCGCTTCCGGCAAAGCGGCAGCCGTCCGCGCAAACGGGATGCGCACGGCTTTTTTCGCTTTCTT
>JAFZBC010000312.1:0-1904 GCA_017561965.1 Oscillospiraceae bacterium | reverse complement strand
TCTGTCACCATTACCGGCATCGGCAGTTACACCGGCTCGGTCACGAAGTACTATTCCATCCTGCCGAAAAAGCAGGCAAAGCCCGTTCTCAGCACCGCGCTGTCGCCAAATAACAGCTGGGGCCTGCATGTTGAGTGGGCTGCTGATGAAAATGCACAGGGCTATGAGGTGCAGTACTGCAAGAAGAGTGATTTCACCGGCGATACGCTCCACTCCGTTGCTTATGCGAGCAAGACAGCCTGCGACCTCACCACTTATCCGAAGCTCGGCGAGACATGGTATGTCCGCGTGCGTTCATACATCAAGGACAGCGCCGGCACAAAGTACGGTCTCTGGAGCGAAACGGCAGGCATCACGCTGACCGCACCGGTCACGGAGGTCAACCTGACGCAGACGCAGTTTGCATACACCGGCAGTGCAGTCAAGATCGGCAGCTATGTCAGAGTCAAGTCCGGCACGACCGCGCTGAAATACGGTCAGGACTTCACCATGTCGTATGAGAATAATGTGAACTGCGGCGTGAACACCGCAAAGATCACGATCACCGGCATCGGCAATTACTGCGGCTCGGTCACGAAATATTATTCCATTCTGCCGAAAAAGCAGGCAAAGCCAACGCTCAGCATGAACGGCAGTGTGCTGCATGTCAAGTGGACGGCAGATTCCAACGCAAAGGGCTATCAGGTACAGTACTGCAAGGATACTTCGTTCACAGGCGATACCTTCCACAGCAAAGCCTTTGCAACGAAGACAGAGTGCGACCTGAGCGATTATCCGAAGCCCGGCGAGACATGGTATGTCCGTGTCCGTTCGTATCTCACGAACAGCGCCGGCACAAAGTACGGTCTCTGGAGCGAAACGGCAGGCATCACGCTGACCGTACCGGTCACGGATGTCACCCTGACGCAGACGGAGTTTACCTGGACCGGCAAGGAAGTCAAGGTCGGCAGCTATGTCAGAGTCAAGTCCGGCACGACCGCGCTGAAATACGGTCGGGACTTCACCATGTCGTATGAGAATAATGTGAACTGCGGCGTCAATACTGCGTCTGTCACCATTACAGGCATCGGCAATTACACCGGCACAGTCACGAAGAACTATTCGATCCTGCCGAAACAGCAGGCAAAGCCGGCGCTCAGCTCGGCGCTCTCTCCGAAGGGCAATCTGGGCATCCACGCGGAGTGGACGGCGGATGCGAACGCGCAGGGCTATCAGCTGGATTACTGCCAGACACCGGACTTCAGCGGCGACACGCTGCACACCGTAACCTATGCAAGCAAAACAGCCTGCGACCTCACCACATACCCGCAGCCCGGTGAGACATGGTATGTCCGCGTGCGCTCGTACATCAAGGACAGCGCCGGCACAAAGTACGGTTTCTGGAGCGAAACAGCAAGCATCACGCACGCGGCCTTCGATTCTGTTAAGCTCAGCAGAACCTCGTTCACCTACACCGGCAAAGAGATCAAGGTCGGCAGCTATCTGACCGTCAGGAGCGGTGATACCGCGCTGAAATACGGCCAGGACTTCACGCTGAGCTACAGCAACAATGTCAGCGCCGGAACGGCGACGGTCACGGTCACCGGCATCGGCTGCTATCAGGGCATGATCAGCAAGATTTACACGATCGCCCCGAAAGCGCTGACCTCCGACAATGTGACGCTGACCAAAACCTCCTTTGATTACACCGGCAAGGAGATCAAGGTCGGTTCCTACATCCGGGTCAAGGACGGCGACACTGCGCTGAAGTACGGCCAGGACTTCACACTGAGCTACAGCAACAACATCAATAAGGGCACCGCGACCGTGACCGTCACGGGCACCGGCAACTACAAGGGCACAGTAAACAAGACCTACACGATCAAATAAGACAAGACTGCTGAACATCCTTTCATCTGTCAAAC
>JAFZBC010000311.1:0-9774 GCA_017561965.1 Oscillospiraceae bacterium | reverse complement strand
GAACAGCCGCACCGCCTCCGGCAGAATATGCCACTCTGCCTGCTCCATGACGCGCTTTTGCAGCGTTTCTGGCGTATCGCCCTGCTCCACGGCAACTGCCTTTTGCAGAATGATCGGCCCGCCGTCACAGACCTCCGTGACGAAATGCACGGTCGCGCCCGTGACCTTGACGCCCTTTTTCAGCGCCGCCTCGTGGACATGCAGGCCGTAGTAGCCCTTGCCGCAGAAGCTCGGAATCAGTGCCGGATGCACGTTCATCATTTTGTTCGGATAGGCGCGGCAGATCGTTTCGTCGAGAATCGTCATGAAGCCCGCCTGCACGATCAGGTCAGCCTGTTCTGCGCGGAATGCATCCAGCATCGCCGCGCTGTAAGCCGCAGTATCCGGATAATCCTTCCGCACGATCACGCGGGTTCTGATCCCGGCCTTTTCCGCGCGCTCCAGCGCATAGACGCCCGGCTTGGAGCTGATGACGCAGGTGATCCTGCCGCCGCCCAGCTCACCGCGGCTCTGCGCGTCGATCAGCGCCTGCAGATTGGTGCCGCCGCCGGACACCAGAACAACAATATTTTTCTGTGCCATGCGGCACCTCCTGCTGTTATTCGATGATAACGCCCTCGTCGCTTTCGACCAGCTCACCGAGGACATATGCACGCTCACCGGAAGCCGTCAGCGATGCGATCGCCGCATCCGCATCCTCCGGCGCCACGGAAACGATCATGCCGACGCCCATGTTGAAGGTGTTGAACATGTCGCGCTCCGGGATCTTGCCGGTTTCCATGATCAGATCAAAGACCGGCAGCACCTGCACGTTTTTGCGCAGGATATGCGCAGACAGGCCGTCCGGCAGGCTGCGCGGGATATTCTCATAGAAGCCGCCGCCGGTGATATGCGAGATCGCCTTGACATTGACAGCTTCAAGCAGATTCAGGATCGGCTTGACATAGATGCGGGTCGGCGTCAGCAGGCAGTCACCGAGCGTCATGCCGAGGTCGGCATAATGCCGCGCGAGGTTCTGCTCATTGACGTTGAACACCTTGCGCACCAGCGAGAAGCCGTTGGAATGCACGCCGCTGGAGGCAATCGCGATCAGGACGTCGCCCTTCTTCTGCGTATCCGGTTTGAGAATCTTCTTCTCATCGACCAGACCGACGGAAAAACCGGCGAGGTCGTATTCATCCTCCGGCATCAGGCCGGGATGCTCGGCCGTTTCGCCGCCGACCAGCGCACAGCCTGCCTGCACGCAGCCCTCTGCCACGCCGGAAACGATCGCCGCGATCTTCTCCGGAATGTTTCTGCCGCATGCGATATAATCGAGGAAGCACTGCGGTTTTGCGCCGCAGCAGATAATATCGTTGACGCACATTGCAACGCAGTCGATGCCGACAGTATCATGACGGTCCATGATGAACGCCAGCTTGATCTTGGTGCCGACGCCGTCCGTGCCGGAAACGAGCACCGGCGACTCCATGCCCTTCACGTCGAGCCGGAACAGACCGCCGAAGCCGCCGATGCCCTCCATGACACCGGCAGTTGCGGTGCGGGCAACATACTGCTTCATCAGGTCAACGGCGCGGTAACCGGCGGTAACGTCCACACCGGCCTTTGCGTAGCTTTCAGAAAAACTGTTCTTTGCGTGTCCCATTCATAATCTCCTTATGCGGGCATTCCCCGCTGTATTTGCCAGTCAGGCGGGCTGACGGCAGCTTATTCCTCACCGGTAAAGCAGTAGGTGCAGAGCAGGTCTGCATCCAGACCGACAGCCTTCTGCACATCTGCCAGCAGATGATATTTGAGCGAGGTGAAATTCAGGCGGTGCGCGATCTCATCGACCATGGCCTGATAGCGCTCGGAATTGTCCGTGCAGTATTCCTGAAGATACCGGTCGTCGCCGTCAAAGCTGCGGACGACCTGCCGCGCGATCAGATCCATATCGGATTTTCCGGGCGAGAAGTTCAGGTACTTGCAGCCGAACATGGAAGGCGGGCTGGCGGAACGGATATGCACCTCTTTGGCGCCGTTGTTATACAGGAATTCCACGGTATTGCGCATCTGCGTGCCGCGGACGACGGAGTCATCGAGGAACAGCAGCTTTTTGCCGCGGATGAGCTGCTCCACGGGGATCAGCTTCATATGCGCGGTCAGGTCACGGACCGACTGCTTGGCCGGCGTAAAGCTGCGCACCCATGTCGGGGTATACTTGATGAACGGTCTGGCAAAGCAGATGCCGCTCTCATTGGCATAGCCGATCGCGTGGCCGTTTCCGGATTCCGGAATGCCGGCGACATAGTCCACGTCAATGCCCTTGTCGCGCTTTGCGAGCAGCGCGCCGCAGTTGTTGCGCATGACTTCGACGTTGACGCCCTCATAGCAGGACGTGGTATAACCGTAGTAGATCCACAGGAACACACAGATCTTCATGCGGTTGTTCGGATCCATCACGCATTCGCAGGAATCCGGCGTCATAAAGACGATCTCGCCCGGATCCAGATCGCGGACATAGGTATAGCCGAGGTTCATGTACGAGAACGACTCAAAGGCTGCACAGTGCGCGCCTTCCTTATGTCCGAGAATGACCGGTGTTCTGCCCATAAAGTCACGGGCGGCATAAAGCCCGTCCTTTGTCATGAGCAGCAAGGACATCGAGCCCTTGATCTTCTGCTGTGCATAGCGGATGCCGTCCGGGATCGTATCGCACTGGTCGATCAGCGCCGCGACAAGCTCCGTCTGATTGATGACGCCGCCGCTCTGCTCACCGAAGTGACCGCCGTGCGAGATGATATCATTGACAAGCTCCTCGGCATTGTTGATGCGGCCGACGGTGGTCAGCGCATAGCTGCCGAGATGGGAGCGCACCAGCTCCGGCTGCGGATCTGTATCACTGATACATCCGATGCCCATGTTTCCGTGCATTTCGTTGAGGTCATCCTCAAACTTGGTACGGAACGGTGCGTTCTCAATGTTGTGGATCGCACGCTGAAAGCCGGTTTCCGGTGCATAGACCGCCATGCCGCCTCTCCGTGCGCCGAGATGTGTGTGGTAATCCGTTCCGAAGAACAGATCGACTGTAATGTCCTGTCTGGACACTGCGCCGAAAATACCGCCCATAAACTTCCTCCAGTTTTGGTGTCCGCTGCGCGGACGGATTTGATACAGGCTGCGCCCGCCGTGCAGGCATCAGCCCGGCAGCGCACCCGGACGGAGATACGCCCTCCCGGATCCGGGCGCGGCTGCCGAAATCAACAGATTCTGAACAATCAGGCGTTTTCCTTCAGGCGCTTCATGATCTCCTGATAGGCTTCCTCAACGCCGCCCATATCTCTGCGGAAGCGGTCCTTATCGAGCTTCTCGTGCGTCGTGGAATCCCAGAAGCGGCAGGTATCCGGCGAGATCTCGTCCGCGAGAACGATCTGACCGTGGAAGCGGCCGAATTCGATCTTGAAGTCGATCAGGTCAATGTTCATCTTCTTGAAGAAGCCGATCATGAACTCGTTGACCTTGAATGCATACTTTGCGATGGTGTCGATCTCCTCCTTGGTTGCAAGGCCGAGTGCCAGCGCATAGTAATCGTTGATGAACGGATCGTGCAGCTCATCGTTCTTGTAGCTGAACTCAAGGATCGGCGTCAGCAGCTGTCTGCCCTCTTCAACGCCCATTCTCTTGGAGAAGCTGCCCGCAGCAACATTGCGGACGATGACCTCCAGCGGAACGATGGAAACCTTCTTGACGAGCGTTTCGCGCTCAGAGAGCTCCTCGACGAAGTGCGTCGGAACGCCTTCCTTTTCGAGCATCTGGAACATGACGTTGGTCATCTGGTTGTTGATGACGCCCTTGCCCTTGATCGTGCCCTTCTTCGCGCCGTCGCCCGCGGTTGCGTCGTCCTTGTAATCAACGATCACAAGATCCGGATCGCTGGTCGCAAAGACCTTCTTCGCCTTGCCCTCATAGAGCTGTTCGCCTTTCGTTACGTTTGCCATTGTATTTTCCTCCTAAATAATAATATACAGATTGATTGCGGCATCCTGTCCGCCTCAGTCATCAGACATCCGGCTCGCCGTCGATGCCCAGCAGCGGTGTCAGGGGACAGTCATTGCCCGGCTTGGTGATGTAGCTGACGCCGGTTTTTTTGTCCTTGATCACATACAGCGTCATCCCGCCGAGCAGGTGCTCGCTGAACGAGAAACGCTCTGCGTCATTGTCCTCCGCCTTTTGGGGAGAGAAAAAGTCTTTCATCATGCTCATCCGAATCCCCCCTTTATTGCTTGCTATCCTGCGGTTCCTGATAGAGAAGCGGTCTGCCGTCCCGGTCAAGGAGCGGCGAAAAGCCGGAACACTGTTCATTTGTCAGATACTGCACGCCGGTCAGCGTGTCCGCAATGATCTGTACAATCTGCGTCCCGACCGAAAACGAACCGACGCACTTCATTCTTGTTCCATCCGGCAGATCCTCCGGCGGATCCGGCACAAGCGCCGCCTCCTCGGAGAGAACCGCCTGTACAAATGCATCGAGCGCCTCGGGCGAAAGCCCCATTCTCGAAGCGATCTTATCCGCCTTGGGCAGCTTATGCCGTTTGGCACAGATCAGGCAGTAATCGCCGTCCTCGCTGAACACCTGCGGGCTTCTGATGCCGCATTTGCAGCAGGGCTGTGCAAGCGGTCTGCTCCGGCATACGTCCTCAATGGCGGCGCCGTAAGCCTCAGCCTGACGAATGTCGATCTGCGGATAAAACAGGTAGCAGCATTCCGTGCAGAGCTGATATGCCCCGCCCGCCGAATGCAGCACCGCGGGATGTTTCCGGCAGAAGGAGCAGCCGTCCGGATTCGTTTGCAGCTGCATCTTCACAGCTCCGCGAGCTTTTCCTGGAGCGCCGCGTCCTTTTTCAGCACGCCCGCGATCATATCGGCCTTGCGTGCCTTCAGCTGTGCAGCCAGTCCCTCGTCAGAGAGTGCCAGCATCTGCACCGCGAGGATCGCCGCATTCTTCGCGCCGTCCACCGCGACCGTCGCAACCGGGATGCCGGAAGGCATCATGACCGTTGCGAGCAGCGCGTCCAGACCGTCGAGCTGTGCGCCCTTGCACGGAATGCCGATGACCGGCAGCGTCGTGTGTCCTGCAATGACGCCCGCCAGATGTGCCGCCATGCCCGCAGCGCAGATGATCACGCCGAAGCCGTTTGCCTCGGCATTCTCTGCAAATTCCGCCGCGAGTGCCGGCGTTCTGTGTGCGCTCATCACATGCGCCTCAAACGGTACGCCGAAGCTCTTCAGCTCCGCGATCGCACCCTTGACAACCGGGAGATCACTGTCGCTCCCCATAATCACTGCAACCTTTTTCATTTCGGTTCAGCTCCTTTCCGTATCTCGTACCCGCAGCAGCTCAGCTTCCGCCCCCTGCGGCCATCCGCTGGGCATCCGAAAAGCTGCTGTACATATATGCGCCGTCCGCATCGCAGCTGACTGTCAGCGTCATGGCCGTCCGGATCTTCTCCTGACCCCGTTCCGCATCCGTCCGCTGATAGGTCACCTGCATCTGCATGAGGTATGACGGAAGACCGTCCGTTTTCAGCTGCTTGATGCGGCTGATTTCGGCTGTCTGCAATCTGCATCCTCTGTAATGCGGGGCCGTGCGCAGCGCAGCGGCATTGTCCGTGTCCAGCATGGTATTGTCCGGCTCCGTTCCCATTGCGAACAGATACCGGAGATAATATGCGGCGCTCTCGCCGAGCCCGGTCAGCGTCTGCCCGTCCGGGAGCCGTTCCAGCTCCCTGCTGTCCAGATCCATGACCAGCTTGTGCAGTCCGACCGGATATTCCTCATAGCGCGCCAGCCATTCAATGCCTGCATGCGTCAGCCTGCACTGATAGCGGTTCGCGCCCTTTTCGACATCCAGAATGCCGTCCTGATACACGCAGCTGTCCCAGGTTTCATTCATCCAGCGGGTGCCGTCTGCTTTGTAAATGTGATAGCAGGTCTTGCCGTTCTCCTGAAATGCCGCCAGCCAGACGTTGGTATCCTGCTTGTCAGCGGGATCCATGGACTGATACAGGAACGGCACAAGGATCTCGCCGGTCGCGCTGATCAGCCCGATGCGTACCGCCTTGCTGTCGTCACGCCTTGCGATGAGCACGGTGTCGCTCATCGGCCGGAGGAACGCCCAGGTCGGGGCGATCAGCTCGCGGCCGTTCGCGGTTCTCGCGCCCCAGCGGCCGCTTTCCTTTTCCTGATACAGCTGAATGGCCGAGCCGTTCGCAGCAGGCACGGCCTCAGATTCTGTCTGCCCCTCGCTGCCGTCGCTCATGCGCAGGCTCGCAATGCCGATGCTCAGAAAGATTACGGCGGCAAACAGCAGCAAGATCAGCAGCTTCAAACGGCGGTTCATGCCCGGATTTCCTTTCGCAGCCGGTCACTGCGGCCTGACTCAGCCGCGGTAATCGTCATCATCTTCATCAAAATCCTCTGCGTTTTCATCGTAGGTCGGATCCAGATCATCGTCATAGCCGTCATCTTCCGCATAGCCGTCTTCATCGTAGCCGTCATCTTCCGCATCGTCATAGCCGCGGTCGAAGTCGTCATCAAAACCGGCATCCATGTCGATCTGCCGCTCAATCGCGTCCTCGTCAAAGCCGCCCTTGCCGAGCCGGTTGAGCTTTTCCGCAACAGAATAGCGGAAGCTGTCCACGCTGTTCACCAGCATATACCAGAAGTCAATGATCTTATCCTTGAAGCTGCGCGGTGCGTCCTCGTCGTAGTACGGATCGAGATCGTCCTCATAGCCCGCGCGGTCATACGCGCCGTCATATTCCGCATCGTCATACGCTTCATCGTATTCCGCATCATCGCGCGGATCATCCTCATAGTCCTCGTCAAAGTCAATGCTGTCGTAGTCGATCTTGATCTCGAATTTTTCCTTTTTCTTCGGTGCGGGTGCGGGTGCCGGTTCTGCTTCTTCCTCCGCTTCCGCGGCGGTTTCCGGTTCCGGTACAGCGGCCGTTTCCGCAGCGTCCTCTGCAATCTCCTCCGCAGCTTCTTCCGCGATTTCCTCCGCAACTTCCTCTGCGGCTTCGGTCAGCGCCCGAGCAGGCTCCGCATCATCTTCATCATCCGGCTGATCATCGAGGGACGCGAGCCGCTCATCGAGTGATGCAAGCCGCTCATCGAGCTGTGCATCCCACTGCCCGATCCGTGCCGCGATGCCATCGTCCGGTGTCCCGTCGCGGTCGTCCCGTGCAGCTTCCCGCCCATGATCGTCCGGTTCCGCATCCGGCTCTGCGATGTCAGAGATCTGTGCATCGCGCCGGTCCGCATCGCGCTGTGCATCGACCGGTGTGCGGAGCTCCGGTGCATGGAAGAACGGTGTGCGGAGCTGTGACTGCTTCTCATGTTTCGATTCCTCCTTGATATCCTCGTTCGTCAGATCTTCCTCTGCAACAGGAATGCCGTCCTCAAAGAAGGTTTCCTCCTCCGTCACGGTATCGTTCCCGTCGGTATCGTAGCCGTCACCGTCGTATTCCGCCTCTGCGGCGATCACGCGGTCAATCTTTTCCTCTTCGTCTTCCTCAGCAAATGCGGCATCGACGATTGCGTCAAATTCCGCATCGGTTTCTTCCTTCAGGCGCTTTGCAGTTTCCAGCTTTTCGATATGGGCAGCCGTTTCCGCCTCCTCGGGCAGCTCTTCGTACTGCGCAGCGGTTTCCTCGGTTTCGCGCACCAGATAGATCGGGCGGTGCTTGACCTCAAGGTAGGTCTTGCCGAGGTACAGGCCGAGGATGCCCGTGCAGAACACCTGCAAGCCGCCGAAGAACACGACGCAGCAGGTCGTCGTCGGATAACCGAGCGGATCCCCGCCGACAACCAGACGCTTGATGACCGTAAAGATCAGCAGGATCAGGCCAAGCAGGCAGGAGATAAAGCCGATGATCGCCGTTGCGGTGAGCGGTGCGGTCGAAAAACCGATGATGCCCTCCAGCGAATAACGGAACAGGCCCCAGAAGCTCCATGCGCTTGTTCCGGCGGCACGCTCGACGTTTTCATATTCCAGATACTTCACACGGAAGCCGACCCATGAGAAGATGCCCTTGGAGAAGCGGTTATACTCGCTCATGGAGAGCACCGCATCGACCATCTGTCTGCTCATGAAGCGGAAGTCCTGTGCGCCGTCCACGATCTCAGTCTGGGAGATCTTGTTCATGATCTTGTAGAACAGCTTCGCAAACCATGAGCGCACCTTGGATTCGCCCGCGCGGCTGACTCTGCGCGTGGTGGCGCAGTCATACTGTCCGCTCCGGACGGCTTCATACATTTTCGGCAGAAACGCAGGCGGATGCTGAAGATCCGCGTCCATGACAACGCAGTAATCGCCCTTTGCGTTGGAAAGTCCTGCGTAAATGCCGGCCTCCTTGCCGAAATTGCGCGAGAACGAGATATAGCGCACGCGTTTATCGTGCTGTGCAAGTGTGCGCAGCGTTTTCAGCGTGCGGTCCTTGGAGCCGTCGTCAATAAAGAGATATTCAAATTCTGTTTCGGGATATCTGGTCTGCATTTCCCGGGAGATCTTCATAATCTCCTTGTAGAACATCGGCAGAACCTCCTGCTCGTTATAGCAGGGGACGATGACGGATATCAGTTTCTTATCTTCCACTTGCGTTCCTCCTGACCCGAGCCGCTGTATGGACGGCATCGGCGTTTTCGCATAATCATACACCATATATTATAACGCATACGGACGAAAAAAGCAAGAGAAATTGCAAGAAAAATGCAGATTGTGAATGTGCTTTCTTCTGTTGTGCAAATATTTGGCAATAGCGTATAAAAAACCGGCAGCCGCGGGGGATTTCCGCAGCTGCCGGAAGGGGATTTTCACCTGCGGCAGACGTCAGCAAAGGCGCCGGCCTGCATCTCAGGTCAGCGCCTTTTTCCGTTCTATACGGGGGCATCTCATGCCGGTTCGATCCAGTAGCGTTCATCCGCAGGAACATACGCGGTAAAATCCGCATAGGCACCCTGCCAGCCCGCGGGGACATACCGTTCAAAGCCCTCCTTCTCCGGGAACTGGGAGAAGAAGCGCTTATTGTCAAAATCGACGAGGAACACCGGCACAAGGGCGCGGCGCTGCTCCGCGGTTTCCGCACGGACAAACTGATATGCGAGCTCGCCGCCGGAGATCGCATGATCCCGGAGCTGCTTCAAAAACTCCTTTGCGTTATCGCGGTCCACAACGGGGATCCGGAAACGTGTGGAGAGGAACTCCCCGAAGGAGCCGACCTCCTTGACAAATTCCGCCTCAGTCTTTCCGCGCTGCCGGTAGGTTTCGTGCCACTCGTCGTACATTCTGCGGTAATCGAGCTTCCAGATCGTCTTGTCGGTCAGATACCACTGGAATTTCTTTTTGAAGATCACGCCCGCAATGATGTTTTCTGCATATTTCGGTTCCATACGGTCATCCCTCCTGCGTGAGAATTTCGGTACTTTTATTGTAACACATCGCGCGGAAAAATGCAACGGATCCATCGTAAAATATTTTTCGTCCGGATACAAACAGGCGCTGACTGTTTCCAGCCAGCGCCTCAGTCTGTAGAAAAAGTGTCTCCGACGGATTCATAATGGGGGCGCTCGCCCGCTTCGCTATGAGTTTGCACCGCAAACTCACCCCAACCCCCGCTTAAGGGCTGCCAGCCCTTAAGAATCCCATTATGTATAGATAATAAGCCCATAATAAAAGTTTCGGTCAAGCCTTTTCAAAGGCTTGCGGGGTCGAGGGGCAGCGCCCCCGTCGCT
>JAFZBC010000310.1:0-5660 GCA_017561965.1 Oscillospiraceae bacterium | reverse complement strand
GAGGGCTGCACCGAGCTGAACGAGATCGTCGCAGACTGGCGCAAGATCACGATGATCGGGGAAAATGCGTTTGCCGGCTGCAAGAATTACGCGGGCAGCCTGACGCTGGACAGCCTGGAACTGCTCGGCCCGGGCGCCTTCTCCGGCGCATCTGCCCTGCGCAGAGTATCTCTGCCGGAATTCATAGATGAGATTCCGGACAATGCATTTTCGGGCTGTTCGGGACTGCGCCTGCTGGAGCTGCCCGGTGCAGAGAAGCTGGGTGAACGCGCACTGGCGCTCGGCAGTTCCCGCGATGATCTCATGCTCGTGATGAATTACGGCAAGATCCGTTCGCTCGGCGCAGACGCGTTGTACGGTCTGCGGCTCGGCAACGGTTTTGATACGGTGACGTTCTCCGCACTGAAAACACTGGAGCCGCATTCGTTCGGCGGCGCGGTTGCGGGCATTGTTGAACTGCCGCTGATCCGCCATGTGCCGGAGGGCGCCTTTGCGAGCGCGGTGATCTACGGTGCCGCACTGGACGCGGCGGAAACGCTGGATTCCGGCAGTCTGTCCGGCGTGAAATCCGTCCGGCTGACGTCCGCTGTCAAAACTGTCGCTGCGGATGCGTGCCCGACAGAAACATGGGTTGTTTCTGCGGAGCAGCTCCCCGCGCTTGAACCGTGTGAGAATATCAAGCCCTGCTATGAGCCGCTGGTGATGCGCGTCAGTTCAAAGGCGATGGAGCTCCGGCAGTTTGCCTGCGGCAGCTTCCGGATTACGGCGCTCGGCAATGGGCTGACATATCAGTGGTACCGCGTCAATGAGGGCGAAACGACGCTGATTCCGGGCGCAGATCAGCCGGAGTATATTCCGGCAACGGGAGCACAGGGTGAATTTGTCTATCGCTGCGTCATCACGGATGCGGCGGGCAAACAGGAAAACTGCGATGTCAAGGCCGTGATCCGGGAGCCGGCTGTCTGCAATCCGCTGGATATGGAGAATCCGCTTTATGCATCCGGCACGGAGATGCTGCATCTGGATATCAAGGTGCCGGAAACCGGAACCTATGTGCTGGAGGCATTCGGTGAAGCGCCGGTGAACGGCACGCTGACCGATGAGGACGGTGTGCTCTGCGGCCGCCTTGCCATGCAGCCGGACGGCGGCGTCACGCTGACGTTTCCGCTCGAAGAAGGAAAGCTGTATTATCTGGATGCAGCGCCGCTCTGGAGCTGCGATTATTCGCTGCGGCTGACGGCGGAGCTGACGGAACGCACGGCAATTTCAGACTGTACGGTGACCGTGCAGCAGACAGCGTTCGGCCAGTATGACGAGGCATATCATCCGCCGCTGAAGGTCGCCGCGCCGAACGGCACGGAGCTGAAGGAGGGCACGGATTATACCGTCCGCACAGCGCGCATCAACATGCATTATCAGCTTACGCTGTTCGGAACCGGCGCCTATAAGGGCAGCACGGTTGTCCGGACGGATCTGATTGACCGGATCCCTGCGGATACGCCGGTGCCGGTGATGCTGTCCGGCAAAAAGGACTATGCGAATGTGCTGTTTATTCCGTCGAAAACGGATACCTATTACTTCTACGGCGGCGTAGATCCGCATTATCTGGACGAGTGGATTTCTTACAGCAACACCGGCCGGGTTCCGGGCGGATATGTTTACGCAAACGTGACGGCCAACTGCCTGGTGACCAGTCTGCCGGCGGCCAAGGGCACGGTGTACGAATACGAATCCATGGCAAACAAAAATGAAAGCCAGTTCTGCGGTTCCATGAAGATGAATGCCGGTCAGATGTATTATTTCACGATCTGGCTGCGCGAGAACCGCGATGCAAAATTCACGTTTATCGTATCCGACCGCCTGCGGAATATCCGCGATGCGGAACTGGACGGCGATTTCTCTGCGATTTACCGCAGCGGCAAGATCAGCGAGCCGGAAACCGAGCTGATCTATGAAGGCCGGGAGCTGACCGAGGGAAAGGATTATATCGTGCTGCACAGCAGCAACTTTGTGCCGGGACAGGCGGAGATCACGCTGATCGGCACGGGATTGTTCATCGGCAAGGTGAACCGGAAATACGAGATCATCTTCCCGCCGCAGGAGCAGCCGGAGAGCCTTGTTCCGCTGGGCGAAACGACCGCCGTCGCCTGCGATGACGCCAGAATGAAAACGGTCTGGTTCAGGGCGGAGCTGGCGGAGAACAGCTATACGAATATGCGATACCGCGTGCTGAATGAGCAGACCTCCGGCACGGAGATGCTGTACCGTGTTTACCGTCTGGACGAGCAGCTCCGTTCGCTGGTGCTGATGCAGCCGATGAAGGACGAAAAGAACGATTATCTGCTGAAAAACGGCGTGTACTGCGTCTGCTGCACGCGCAAGTTCCGCGACAGAGCCTGCGGTGCGAATATCACGGTCGTGTCACCGTATTCGATTCAGGATGCGGAGATGACGGTCACGGATGCGGTCTATACCGGCGGCGCCGTGGAAGCGCCCGTGAAGCTGACCATGCCGGACGGCACGGAGCTGAAGCAGGGCCGCGATTATGTCATTGCCTATCCCGAGGACGATGCAAATATCATGTTCGGTGAGGTGCCGTTCACGATCCGCTCGACGAAGTATTCCTACGGCAACGGCGAGGGCAGCTATCAGATCAAGGTGCAGCTGCCGGAGAACCCGCCGGAGCTGACGATCGGGCAGCATGAGGTCTATCTCACCAAAACCGAACGCCTCGGCTGGTATCAGCTTTCGGCGGAGCAGGATACGGAATTCCTCCTTGCGTCCGACGATATCCCGGATGCGGTGCTGCGTGTGTTCAAACCGGATGCGGAGCTGGATGCGCAGATGCACGGCTCCGGCCCGAAGGCGCTGACCTTTACCGTTCCGGCAGGCGAAACCCGCTATGTCATGGTGAAGTACAACGGTCTGGCGCGTACCGGTACGCTGCATTTCCGCCTGGAAACCGAGCAGAAGGCGCTGGCCTCCTGCGAGGTCGAGGCGAATCCGGTGTACTGGACAGGCGAGCATGTGCAGCCGGATATCACGATCCGGGACGGCGAATATACGCTGGTCGAGGGTGAGGATTACGCACAGCGGTATATCATCAATGATGTGGACATCGGCATGGCTTCCGTCAATTATATCGGCAAGGGAAAGTATGTCGGTATGCTGGATGTGGATTTTCAGATCCGGATGGATCCGGAGTCGTTCTACGGGGAGGCCGTATACGGCACATGGATGCCGCTCATGCCGCTGATGCTGGATTATGAGTATCAGATCAAGAATACGAATGATGACCGTTATCTGCTGTATTCCTATTATTCTGTTACAGATGCTGCCGTGACGCTCTCTGTCTTTGATGCACGCTGCAAACTCGCGGTGCAGGCTTATGACGAGGCGGGGGAGGACATCGGGGATGCGTTCATCAACAGAGAGGGCGAGCTGACCCTGACGGTGAGCCATGGGCAGATTGTATACTTCCTGTTCTCCGCGACGGATATTTCAGGCACGAACCAGCAGTGGAAAATGCAGCTGTCCGATCAGCCCTTCCAGGAAATGGTCATCATCGAGGACAAGGAAAACGGCCTGTTCTTCCGCGCCTTTGCAAAGGCGGATTCGGATTATGCCGAGATCTGCCGGATTGACCCGGGGCGCAGCACATACCGGTTTGAAATGAGCATCATGTCGGAGAAATACGGCTATAAGAGGGTATATGCCATCAATCCCGGTGTGTTCGCCATGATCCCGAAATCAGCGGTTGTCTACGGAAATTCATCCATTTATCTGACGAGCTTTGCGGACTATTATCATTTCCTGTATATCCCGCTGCCGTATTCCCACCAGTCGCATCTTGAAGATCCCCGGGGTGACCTGAACATGGACGGCCGAATCACGGAATCTGACATTGTGCTGTTTGCGGCGCTGCTTGCGGAGCATCCGGCTGTCGATCCGGAGCTGGTGAACACAGAGGCGGATATGGACGGGAACGGCGTGCTGGATTATGCCGATCTTCAGCTTGCGGCGGCACTGATCACGGAGTATGCGATCTTTGTGCCGAATTACGGCGGAGAAGCATACTACCAAAGAGGCTGGTGATATATATTTCTTTTCCGCATTCTGTCACGGAAATTCCACAAAAGACTGATATAATAACAGCAGAAGCCAACGGGAATGCTCCGGCGGGCAGCTGCGGATTTCAGAGGTCTGTCCTGTTCGCGGGGCGGACCTCTTTGATATGGAAAGGCGGAATCATATGGAAAAGATGAAAAAGCTGCTTGCGGTGCTGAGCGCGGTACTCTGCATGGGAACTGCTGCGGGCTGTTCATTTGATAAGCAGACTGCAAAGACAGAGCAGTCCTCCGATGCGGCGGAATACGCAGCGGCAAATACGGAAACACCGGAGGCGGAAACGCTTTCCAATGTGGAAACAGAGCCGGATAGCGAAGTGTCCTCTGCCGAACGGAAGGGCGCGGAGCTGAGCAAGGCTGATCTGAATACGGAATGGGGCAGCGATGCCGTTGAGATCCGGTTCAGCGATGATAAAATCGAATGCACGGCGGACGGCGTCACCGTGACAGATAACGCTGTGCGCATCACAAAGGGCGGCGACTATGTGCTTTCCGGTTCGCGCGATCACACCGCTGTGATCGTCGATCTGGCTGATCAGAAGGAGAAGGTGCATCTGGTGCTGAACGGCCTTTCTCTCAAAACCTCGGACAGCGCACCGATTACCGTGGTGCAGGCGGATAAAACGGTCATTACGCTCGCAGACGGCACGAGCAATGCGCTCTGCGACGCAAGAGCTGCGTCAACGGATGAGAGCGTTCCGTTCGCGTGCATCGCATCCAATGACGATCTGACGATCAACGGCAGCGGCACACTCTCGGTGGAGAGCAAAGCGGGCACCGGCATTCAGTCCTCGGACGATCTGAAAATCGCAGGCGGAACCGTGACGGTCAGCGCGGGCAACCACGGTCTGCGCGGCAATGATTCTGTGCTGCTGTATGCCGGAACGCTGGACATCAGCGCGGACGGCGACGGCATCAAATCCACGAACGCGGATAAGGAAGGCAAAGGCTGGATTCTTGCGGAGGGCGGCACTGTGACGGTCAATGCAAAGCAGGACGGCATGGACGCGGCTTCTGCGCTGGAAATCACCGGCGGTACACTGGACATTACTGCGGGCGGCGGCGCACCGGAAACGGTACAGAGCGGGGATTCTCCGTTCGGCGGCGGTTCCCCGTTCGGCAGAGGAAAGCAGGAGAAGCAGACGGATACAGAGCAGAGCAGCTCCGGCAGCAGCAAGGGCATCAAGGCGGAAACGTCGGTCACGGTATCCGGCGGCACCGTCACGATCAGCGCGTCTGACGATGCCGTGCATACGAACGGCGACGCGGTGTTCTCCGGTGATGCCGTGCTGACGGCAGCATCCGGCGATGACGGCATTCACGCGGATGCGGCGCTCACGTTCGCGGGCGGCGACATCCGCATCACAAAGTCGAATGAGGGCATCGAAGCGGCAGCGATCACGGTGAGCGGCGGTAGTGTGCGCGTCAAAGCCGCGGATGACGGCGTCAATGCTTCGGACGGCTCCGGCGGCGGCATGGGCTTCAACCGGAACGGCACCGGCACGCTGACGATCAGCGGCGGCTATCTGTATG
>JAFZBC010000309.1:0-6276 GCA_017561965.1 Oscillospiraceae bacterium | reverse complement strand
GCTGGTTCTCTGAGCTGATCAGCGCCTTTGCGTGGGCGATGACGTCCTCCGGCATACCAAGCGACTGGGAGATCGCAAATGCATTGGATTTGCCCGGTGAGCCGATCACCAGCTTATAGGTCGGCTTCAGCGTTTCCAGGTCAAATTCACAGGAGGCGTTCTCGACGTCGTCTGTTTCCAGCGCATAGCGCTTCAACTCCTGATAATGCGTCGTGACGATCAGCTCTGCGCCCTGCATCCGCAGCCGTTCAATGACCGCGACCGCGAGCGCCGCGCCCTCGACCGGATCCGTGCCGGAGCCGAGCTCGTCGATCAGGACGAGCGTGCGGTCGTCTGCGGCCTGGATGATCGCAATATCCTGCAAGGTGTGCGCGGAAAATGTGGAAAGGTTGTATTCGATGCTCTGGCGGTCACCGATGTCCGCGAGGATGCGGTCAAATACCGCAACGCGGCTGCCGTCCGCCGCGGGGATCATCAGGCCGCACATTGCCATGGCTGAGAGCAGACCGACCGTTTTCAGCGCGACGGTCTTACCGCCGGTGTTCGGGCCGGTGATGATCAGCGCGTGGTAATCCGTGCCGAGCGCAATGTCGATCGGCACGACGGTTTTCGGGTCGATCAGCGGATGCCGCGCCCGTTTCAGCAGCAGGGAGCCGTCGTCGCTGATCTGCGGGATCATGCCGCGCTGCATCGTGCCGAGCGAGGCCTTTGCAAAGTAGAGGTTCAGCTCTGCGGTAATGTCATAGCTCTGGATGAGCGCGTCGGCGTGCTGGCCGCATTCAGCGCAGAGCTTCTGGATGATGCGCTCGATCTCCTCCTGCTCCTGTGTTTCCAGCAGACGGATGTCGTTGTTCGCATCAACGATCGCCATCGGCTCGATGAAATAGGTCTGGCCGGTCGCGGAGGTATCGTGGATCAGGCCGGCGACGTCGCCGCGGTGCTCCGCCTTGACGGGGATGACATACCGCCCGTCGCGGATCGTGATGATCTGCTCCTGCAAATAGGTCTGCATGGCGGCGGAACGGATCATTTTCTCGAGCTTTTCGCGCAGCTTTAAGCCTGCCTGCGTGATCTTTCTGCGGATCTGTCCGAGCGCCGGGCTGGCTGCATCGGCCAGGCGCTCCTCATTTTCAATGGAGCGTTCCAGCAGGTCGGCAAGGTAGGGGTTCGGCTGCAATCTGCCGAACAGGTCGGAGAGCGTGGTTTCCATCTGTCCGCAGTGATCGTACCAGTCTGTCAGCGCGGAGATCTGCCGGAGCAGCCGCGCGATTTCCAGCAGCTCCCGGAGCGATACGCGCGCGCCCGACTGTGCTCTCCGGAGCGCTGCGCAGACATCGGAAAAGCTGTCGAATGCGGGCGAGCCGAAGCGCACCGAGAGCTGAAAGGCGTCCTCGGTCTGCTGCAATGCATAGCGCACGCGGGCGGGATCGTTATCGGGTACCAGTGCGCGCGCGAGTTCCTTCGTTTTTTCGTTGGCAGCTTCGGCGGCAAGCATTTCCAGTACCTTGTGAAGCTCCAGCGTGATGTAATCCTGAGATAACTTTGTATTCATACGGTTCCTTTGTGTCGCTGCGGGAACAGTTCCCGCAAAGAGTTCCGGCCGGGTGCCGGGTTACGGCAGATCACCGCCGGGATCGGTCAGATCGTGGTAAAATTTCAGTGTCGGGAGCGAAAGCGGGAGCCGGTTCAGCAGATAGAGCTCTGCATATTCCGCAAACTGCGATTCGCTTTCTCCTTTCAGCCGGAACTGAAAGATCCTGTCTGTTTCTGCATAAACCGCCTGACGGGCGGCAAGCAGCACAGACTGTTTCGTTTCAAAGTCCAGCGGGGAAGGTTCGGGGCGGCAGGCTTTGCAGATCAGATCCGCCTCTCCGATGCGCAGCACCGGCTGCGCAGGCAGATAGGTCATGCAGACGGGACAGCAGACCAGATTCGGCATCAGGCCGAGCTCTGTCATCAGGCGCAGCTCAAAGACCGCCTTCACAAGCGGCAGCGGCCTGTCATGCTGCGAAAGATGATGCAGAGAAAGCAGATACAGCCGCAGTAGCTGCGGCTGCGGCTGATCGGTCGCTGTTTTCCGGATCAGCTCGGAGAAATAGGACGCGAGCGCAAGTGCATTGAGGTCACTGCGGATGCCGTAGAACAGCTCCAGCGAAACGGCGCTGTCCAGATAATGCCGGTTCCCGTTTTCCCGCAGGCAGAATTCGCCGTAGGAAAAAAGCTGTGTCACGGCGCCGTATTTGCTCCCGGCCTTGCGGACGCTTTTTGCCTGCACGGTCAGGATGCCGTTCTCCGTAAACAAATCGAACAGCTTGTCCGCATCATGCACAGGTGTTTCCCGGATGACCAGTCCGCGGACGGTCAGATGTGTCGGCAATTCCGGTCCCCTCCGATCGTTCCGTACAGCCGCGGTACTGCAGATAGTCCGCGATGCTGCCGCTCTGACAGAATGCGTCCCAGCGCTGCCGGCGCTGTTCCTCCGCAAGTCTGTCGGTAAAAAAAGCATTCTGATTCCGCATATCCATGCCTCCTTCCGGAGGTAGTATATGCGGAATCCGTGTTTTTCTGCATGGAAAAATATGCTGCGAAATGCGCAGACTGCGTTCAGCCCTGCTGATCCGCCAGTATGAATTCGGGATTGTCCCAGCCGTTCGAGAAATCACAGCGGTAGTACAGCTTATCGGAACTGCGGATGCGGTTCAGATCCGCTTCGGAGATCTCGATCGTGACAGGCTGGTTCTTATGCGTAAAGCTGACGAACCACCGGATCGTGCGGCCGCGTTCGCGTTCCTTTTCCCGGAGCGTGAATTCTTCGTAGTAAGGCTCTGTGCCGTCCTTGCCCCTTGCAGTGATCGTCCGGCTGTCCACCCACTGGTCATATTCATAGTAATACTTTGTGCGCGGTTCAGACGCATAGACCGGTTCGTCATAATACTCTGTTTCGTAACGGAACAGGAATGCGCCGGGCTGGACCGTACCGGCTGTCAGCGGGAACGGGAACCGGAATACGCCGAACTGACCGTCGCCGTAATCTTCCCAGCCGCCGCCCCAGTCATCATTGCCGCCGCCCCAGTCGTTATTACCGCCGCCATAGTCGTTATCGTCGTCATCCACCCACACTTCGCGGGAACGCCGTTCATAGTGGTCAACGTACTCGTACTCTTCGGTGGCGGTGCGGAGCAGTCTGGCGTCTGACGGCAGTACCCAGTCGCTGCTCTCAAAGGTTTTCAGTTCCTCCAGATAGATGTCGCTTTCCCAGCGGGTCTGATAGGAGGATACCGAACGGATCTTGTTGCTGCTGACATTCTGCCAGAACAGGGAAAGACCGGCCAGTCCGAACAGCAGTACCAGCGGAGCCAGCATGGCCAGACAGCAGAACAGCCGCTGATGCTTTTTCCGTTTGATTTTCGGCACAGCTGTCTGCGGCGTCGGGGCCGGTTCCGGATCGGCTTTTACGTCGTGGTACCGTTCGGTGCTTTCCGACCGGTTTGCGCCGCAGTAGACGCAGACCTGCACGGCATCGTCATTCTGCTGCAAGCAGTACGGGCAGATCCAGTTTGCCCTGCGGATGCGCACGGCATCGTTGCCGGAAACCTCATCGACAAATTCGACGAGGTCATCCCGCAGATAAAATTTGACGTTTCTGGCACGCGGTTTGCCGCAGCCGGGGCATTCCTTGTGGTCGGCGCGGATGCCCTTGGTCTGGCAGCCTGCGCAGTCCCAGTAGCCCCAGCGATTGCGCTTTTTGCCGCAGCGGGGGCACTTGATCCTGTCGCCGCCGATGTCGTTCAGTCCGCACTGCGGACATTTCCAGTTGGAATGCTGCTGTTCCATGCCGTTCTCCTTTGGGGTATGGTGCGTCTGTCAGGTTATTGATTGAAGTTCAGTCCGAACTGCTCCAGCATCATGTCACGGTTGCGCCAGTCCTCCTTGACCTTCACCCAGGTCTGGAGATTGACGTGGATCTGGAAGAACTTTTCAAGATCGCGTCTGGCATTGGCGCCGACCTTTTTCAGCATGGCGCCGTTCTTGCCGATGATGATGCGCTTGTGCGATTCTTTTTCGCAGTAGATCAGGACGGAGATATTGAGCAGATCCTTGTCCTCACGCTCGGAGAAGGATTCCGTCACGACGGCGACGCCGTGCGGCACTTCGTCCTGGAGCAGATAGAGCAGCTGTTCCCGGACGATCTCCGCCGCGAGCACGCGCTCCGGCTGATCGGTGATCATGTCCTCCGGGAAATAATGCGGCCCGTCAACGGCACGGTTCAGAAGCTCGTCCAGCACCTCCTGCACGCCGTCATTCTTTGTGACGGAAACCGGGATCAGCGCGGCGGGATGCCAGCGCTCCTCCGCGGCCACGAGCAGCGGCGCGAGCTTCGATTTGTCGCTCAGCAGGTCGATCTTGTTATACAGGAAAATGACCGGCGTACCCTGCTTTGTCAGGTTGTCCAGCATGATCTGCTCCTGCTCCCCGAGGGGCTTGGTGCAGTCCTGCATAAAGATGACGCAGTCGATATCCGAAACAGCCTCCCGCGCGGCTTTCAGCATCTGGTCGCCCAGCTTGGTCTGCGCCTTGTGCAGACCGGGCGTATCGGTGAACACAAGCTGTGTTTCCCCGATGTTCCGGATGCCGGTGATGCGGGTGCGCGTGGTCTGCGGCTTCGGGCTGACGGACGCGATCTTCTCTCCGATCAGCGCATTGAGCAGCGAGGACTTTCCGGCATTCGTATGCCCGGCGATCGCTGCAAAGAGAATCTTTGTCTTGCCGTGATCCTGCATGGATTATTCCTGCTCCTCCGGCACGATATAGCTGGTATCTCTGGAGAAACCGAGCTTTTCCAGCACGGATTCCTCTTTTTCGCGCATCTGGCGCTGCTCCAGAGAGGACTTCTCATGATCGTAGCCGAGCAGATGCAGCATGGAATGCACGGTCAGGAACGCGACCTCGCGCTCCAGCACATGGCCGTACATTTTTGCCTGCTTGACTGCCATTTCCATGGAGATGACGATGTCGCCGAGCAGCACGAAGCCGTTTTCGGCGTTGATCTCCAGATGGTCGCCCTCGCAGAGCGGGAAGGACAGCACGTCCGTTTCCATATCCTTGTTGCGGTACTGCGCGTTCAGCTTGCGGATCTCCTCGTTGTTGACGAAGGAAACACTGACTTCGGTGTCATGACCGAAACCCTCTGTGGTGAGCACGGCCTGGCAGCAGCGGCGGATCAGCAGACGGATCCCGACCGGGATCTTCACCTCGTGCTGTGTGTCTTTGATGTAAACCTTCAGCTTAGCCATTTTTACTCTTTTTCCTTTCGTGATGATTTTGAGCGTTCTTCTGCTCAGTATTGGTTTTCGCGTCGTTCGCGTAAGCGGTGATAATATCCTGCACGAGTCTGTGCCGGACGACATCCTTTTCCGAGAAAACGTGGATCGCAATGTCGTCAACGGTCTTGAGCACGCGCATGGCTTCGATCAGGCCGGAGCGTCTGGGATCCGGCAGGTCGATCTGTGTGATATCGCCGGTGATGACCATTTTGCTGCCTTCGCCGAGGCGGGTGAGGAACATTTTGATCTGCTCCGAGGTGGTGTTCTGCGCTTCATCGAGGATGATGAACGCATGGTCGAGCGTCCGGCCGCGCATATATGCAAGCGGTGCGATTTCGATGATGTTCTTTTCCAGATTGCGCTCCACGGCCTCGCTGCCGAGCATTTCAAAGAGCGCATCATAGAGCGGACGGAGATACGGATCGACCTTGTCCTGCAGATCGCCGGGCAGGAAGCCGAGCTTTTCGCCCGCTTCGACGGCCGGTCTGGTCAGGATGATGCGGGAAACATCACCGGATTTCAGCGCCTTGACCGCCATAGCGACGGCAAGGTAGGTCTTGCCGGTGCCCGCCGGGCCGATGCCGAGCACGATCGTATTCGACGTGATCGCGTCCAGATAATGCTGCTGTCCGACGGTGCGCGGACGCACGGCCTTTCCCGTGACGGTCAGGCTGACGGCGTCTGCGGAGAGCTTTCTGACCTCCTCCGCGGCATCCTCCGCGACCATGGACACGACATAGCGCGCAGTCTGGTCGTTCAGCCCGGTGCCTCTGCGCACGTTCTGGAGCAGGATGTCCAGCGCCTGCTCTGCCTTTTCGATATTCTCCTCAGAGCCGGAGATCTTGATGCCGGTGTTGCGGTTGACGATCACGACCTGAAACTGCTTCTGGATCAGGTTGATGTTGGCGTCATAGCTGCCGAACACCGCAGAGATCTCATCCGGCCGGGGAGC
>JAFZBC010000041.1:0-3641 GCA_017561965.1 Oscillospiraceae bacterium | reverse complement strand
TGCCGAGCTCTTTGATCCGGCAAACCGGCGCTATCTGCACCCCTTTATCAACTGTACGCAGTGCGGCCCGCGCCTGACGATCCTCGACACGATGCCGTATGACCGGGAACGCACGAGTATGCGCGCTTTTCCGATGTGTCCTGCATGTGCTGCCGAGTATCACGATCCGGCGACACGGCGCTATGACGCGCAGCCGAACTGCTGCAATGACTGCGGACCGCAGCTGTACCTCGTCGGCACGGACATCCGCGGCAGTGACGCGATCACTGCGGTGCGCCGCACGATCATGGCGGGCGGGATCGCGGCGGTCAAGGGCATCGGCGGGTTTCACCTCTGCTGTGACGCGAAAAATGCCGAAGCGGTTCGCCGTCTGCGGACACTGAAGCACCGGCCGATGAAGCCGCTGGCCGTCATGATGCGCGACCTGAACACGGCCGAACGCGAATGCATCCTGGCTGAGGGGCAGCGGGAGATGCTCACCGGCTGGCAGAAGCCGATCATTCTGCTTGAAAAGCGCGCAGATATGTCGTTATGCGATGAGATCGCGCCGGATAACCGGACGGTCGGCGTCATGCTGCCGTATGCGCCGGTGCAGATGCTGCTGTTCGATTATCCGGACGATATTGCGATGACCGATTGCCTTGTGATGACCAGCGGAAATGCCCGCGGCGCACCGATCTGCCGGAGCGACGAGGACGCCGTCAAAGAGATCGGCGGGTTCTGCGACGTGATCCTTTCACATGACCGCAGGATCCTGCTGCGCGCGGATGACTCCGTCTGCGACTGGCTGGACGGAAAGCCGTACATGATCCGGCGTTCCCGCGGATTCGCGCCGCTGCCGGTCATGATCCCGGTGCGTGAACACCGGCAGGTGCTTGCGATCGGCGGCGAGCTCAAAAATACATTCTGTATTGCAAAAGGCGGCCTGCTGTATGCATCGCCCTTTGTCGGGGACATGGCGGACATTCGCACCGTGCAGGCACTCCGCGAATCCGCAGACCGGATGTGCGGGCTGCTGGAAGCGGAGCCGGAGGTCGTTGTCTGCGACACCCATCCGCTCTACAATACGGTCACGGTCGCACAGGAAATTGCGAAGGAACGAAATATTCCGCTGATTCAGGTACAGCATCACTATGCGCATGTGCTGTCGTGTATGGCGGAAAACGGATACACGGAACGGGTGATCGGCGTCAGTCTGGACGGCACCGGCTACGGTGACGACGGGAGCATCTGGGGCGGCGAACTGCTGGTCTGCGATCCGCACGGGTTTATACGCGCAGGACATATTCAGCTGTTCATGCAGACCGGCGGCGACCTCTCCGCAAAGGAGGGCTGGCGCATTGCTGCGGCGCTGCTGCGCGATGCACTCCCGGAGCCGGGCGATGCGCAGGCGCTCTGTGAAGCGCTCGGGATCTGCTCTGCGCAGGAATATACGGTGCTCGGGAATATGGCGCGCATGGGCGTCAACAGTGTGCGCTCGACAAGCTGCGGACGGCTCTTTGATGCGGTTTCCGCGATCCTCGGGATCCGCCGTGCAGTCACCTTTGAGGGCGAAGCCGCGACCGCGCTGATGCACGCGGCGGAGCAATATACTGCGAAAAACGGCGAAACCGGATGTGTGTTTCCTGCCGCAGTTATTGAGCAGGACGGCGCTGTGATCATGCAGACGACCGCCCTTGCCTGTGAGATTGCGCAGCGGTTTCAGTCAGACCGCTCACCGGAAAACCGTGCGTTTCTGGCGTATCAGTTCCACGCTGCACTGAGCGCCGCGGTGCGCGATGCATGCATCAGAATCCGCGAAGATACGGGATTATCCGTGTGCGCGCTGAGCGGCGGCGTATTCCAGAACCGGCTGCTGACAAGGCTCTGCCGCGCACTGCTGGAGCAGGCCGGATTTACCGTTCTGCTGCACAGCCTGATCCCCCCGAACGACGGCGGGATCTGTATCGGCCAGGCGTTGTACGGCGTATTTGCCGTATGATCCGCCGGCGTGATCCTTTTGGAAAAAGAATCTTTTTGATCTATCAGAAATAACGGAGGTAAACGAAAAATGTGTGTTGGATTATCTGCAAGAGTTGTGCGCGTTGCGGACGGTACCGCGCTGATCGACGCATCGGGTGCGCAGCGCGAGGTGAGCGCCGGTGTGCTGGATGACCTGGAGCCGGGCGATTTCGTCATGGTCCACGCAGGCGTTGCGATCGCAAAGATCACGGAGGATGAAACTGCCGAAGCGGACGAGGTCATGGAGGATCTGCTGTGAACGAGAGCATGAAACGCGCGCGGGATATCATCACCGGATATTCCGGCAGGCCGCTTCGGATCATGGAGGTCTGCGGCACACATACGCATGAGATCTTCCGCCTCGGTATCCGCAAACTGCTGCCGGAGCAGATCAGTCTGATCTCCGGGCCGGGATGTCCGGTCTGCGTGACGGCGGTCGGATTTATTGACGAGGCGATCTGGCTGGCACTGGAAAAAGGCTGTATCATCTGCACATTCGGTGATCTGATCCGCGTGCCGGGCACCGAAATGAGCCTTGCGGGCGCGCGGGCAAAGGGCGGCGACATCCGCCCGGTGTATTCCCCGCTGGATGCGGTCGCACTGGCGAAGGAGCACCCGGATCAGCAGGTCGTATTTCTTGCGGTCGGCTTTGAAACGACGACGCCCTCTGCATGTCTGGCAGCAAAGCAGGCGAAGGCTGCGGGACTGACGAATTTTTCGCTGCTGACTGCGAATAAGACGATGCCGAATGCCTATCAGGCGCTGGTCGGCTCCGCGGATGCGTTTTTGTATCCGGGGCACGTCAATGCGATCACGGGCAACGGCACATGCATCCGGCTTTGCGAAGCGCAGGGCGTATCCGGCGTTGTTGCGGGCTTTACCGCAAGCGAACTGCTGACTGCGCTCGCCGTGACGATCCGTCTGCTGGAAAAGGGCGAGCCGTTTTTCCGGAACTGCTATCCGCGCGTGGTAAAGGACGAGGGCAACCCCGCCGCGATCGCGCTGATGAACGAGGTCATGGAGCCGTGCGACAGCGAATGGCGCGGGCTCGGCATGATCCCGGGCTCCGGCATGCAGCTGCGCGCAGAATATGCGGATTACGATGCGCGTGTGAAATACGCGATGCCGGTCATCACGGGAAAGCCGAATCCGGCATGCCGCTGCGGTGACGTTTTGCAGGGCAAGATCAGGCCGTGCGACTGCAAGGTGTTCGGCAAGGGATGCACGCCGATGCATCCGGTCGGCGCGTGCATGGTGTCCGATGAGGGCGCCTGTGCCGCTTATTATCAGTATTCGTAAGCAGGTGGATGATGAACGAGATCGAAAACAGAAGAAGTATCCGCAAATACCGGAAGGACATGCCGGACAGAGGACTGATCGACGAGATCCTGCACGCCGGGATGCTCGCGCCCTCGGCCAAGAACCGGCAGCCGTGGAAATTTCTCGTATATACGGAAAAATCCAAAGAGATGCTGCTCGGTGCGATGGAAACCGGCCTGATCCGGATGCGGGATGACAGTGCAGTGCCGCAGGCCGCAAAGGCTGGTCTGACCGATGCATTTCACACGCTGGGCATCATGCGGGAGGCGCCCGTTCTGGTCGCGGTGCTGAATACCGGATCCGGCTCTCCGTTTGCGGGG
>JAFZBC010000308.1:0-6782 GCA_017561965.1 Oscillospiraceae bacterium | reverse complement strand
GTATTCGGTCACGGCGCGGTCTGCGGAGAACACGCCTGCGCCCGCAATATTGTTCAGGCTCATCTTTGCAAAGTGCAGCTTATCCGCATAGCACTGTGCGGCATAGGCCTGTGCCGCGCGGTAGCTGTCGAAGTCCGCAAGCACCATATACGGATCCTGCGTCCGGAGCGACTGTGCGATATCCGGGAAGTGATCGCCGTTGATGCCGTTTGCGATGCGGTCCACGCAGGCACGGATCAGGCCGTGGTTGTGATAGATCTCCTGCGGGTTGTAATGCGGCTTGCGGGAGTTGACCTCTTCGGTCTTCATGCCGAAGATGATGATATTCTCATCACCCGCAGCCTCCTTGATCTCAATGTTCGCGCCGTCCAGTGTTCCGATCGTGACAGCGCCGTTCAGCATCAGCTTCATGTTGCCCGTACCGGAAGCCTCCGTACCCGCCAGAGAGATCTGCTCGGAGAAATCGGAAGCCGGCATCAGCATCTCGGAAAGCGTGACGCAGTAATTTTCGAGGAACACGACCGCGAGCTTTTCGCTGATCTTCGGATTCTTCCGGATCTCCTCGGAGATGCACCAGATCATCTTGATGATCTGCTTTGCAAGGTAGTATCCCGGGGCAGCCTTCGCAGCGAAGATATAGGTCTTTGGATGGAAGTCCATATCCGGATTTTCCAGCAGCATCTGATAATCCGCGAGGATGTTCAGCGCATTGAGGTGCTGGCGCTTATACTCGTGCAGACGCTTGACCTGCACGTCAAACACGCTGTCCGGATCCAGAACGATGCCGTTCTTCGTCTTGACATACTTTGCGAATTCTTCCTTGTTCGCGCGCTTGACCGCCATCAGCTTATCGAGCACCTTGGCGTCATCCTGGAAGGCACGCAGCTTTTCCAGCTCTGCGCCGTTCTTGAGGAAGCCGCTGCCGATCGTATCCTTCAGCAGCTTGGTCAGTCCCGGATTAGACTGATACAGCCAGCGGCGGTATGCGATGCCGTTCGTGACGTTCGTGAACTTCTGCGGTGCCGCACAGAATTCATTGTGGAACACAGATTCCTTGATGATTTCGGAGTGCAGTCTGGAAACGCCGTTGACGCTGTGCGATGCTGCAACGCAGAGCGTTGCCATGTGGATCATGTTGTCCTTGATAATGGACATCTGCGTGGTCAGATCGCTGTTCTGCGTCTTGGCAAAAATCTCCGCGCAGTAGCGGTTGTTGATCTCCACAATGATGGAGAACACGCGCGGGATCACTCTGCGGACAAGGTTGACGTCCCATTTTTCAAGCGCTTCGGCCATGACGGTATGGTTCGTATAGGCAAAGACTCTGGTCGTGATGTCCCATGCCTTCTCCCATGTATAGCCGCAGTCATCGAGCAGAATGCGCATCAGCTCCGGAATCGCGAGCGTCGGGTGCGTATCGTTGATATGGATCGCAACCTTGTCAGCGAGGTTATCGAGCGTGCCGTAAACGGCCATGTGATTGTTGACGATGTCGCCGACGGCCGCCGCGCAGAGGAAATACTGCTGCCGCAGACGGAGCGACTTGCCCTCCAGGTGATTGTCGTTCGGATAGAGCACCTTGGAGATCGCATTTGCAATGGAATTCTGTGCAAGCGCCTTGGAATAGTCACCCTGATTGAACATCGCCATATCAAAGCTCGGCGCCTTTGCGGACCACAGACGCAGCACGGAAACCGCGTTGCTGTTGTAGCCGGACACATACATATCATACGGGATCGCCGTCACAGTGCTGTAATTCACATGGGAAACATGGTGATACTGCTGATCCCAGTATTCCTCCAGATCGCCCTCAAAATGCACCTCAATGGCCTGCTCCGGACGCGGATCCAGCCAGACCTCGCCGCCGGGGAGCCAGTTGTCGGGCAGCTCCGTCTGCCAGCCCTCCTCGAGCTTCTGCTTGAAGATGCCGTACTCATAGCAGATCGAGTGGCCGGTTGCAGGATAGCCCGTGGTCGCAAGGCCATCCAGATAGCAGGCTGCCAGTCTGCCGAGGCCGCCGTTGCCGAGTCCCGCATCCGGCTCATAGTCATAGATGCGGTCCAGCTTGATATCGAATTTCTTGAGGAATTTTTCCACGTCCTCCGCCAGTTCCAGATTGTACAGGCTGGTCTTTAAGGATCTGCCCATCAGAAATTCCATCGAGAGATAGAAGATCTGCTTTTCACCGGTCGAGTTGACATGATTCATGAACTTCTGGCGCTTGGTCTTCATCAGCTCCGTCACGACGGCGGACAGCGCAAGGTAAATCTGCTTGTCGCTGGCTTCGTCCGGTGAAACATTGAACTGTGTCTGGAGCCGGTTCAGGAAATCCTGCGTCACCTTTTCGGAAAATTTGGACATGATAAACTCCATTCTCCGGCGTATCCAAAATCGGCTTGCCGCAAGGGAACCGCACGCCGTTACGCCGGAAGCGCGGCGGCGGTCAGAGCCTGCGCCGATGCGCAGGGATCTGCAAACAATACCAATTTATTATACCCCATTCACGCTGAAAATGCAATAGCTGAATTATACAAATTCAGCAGGCGGGAACAGTGATTTTCAACAATGCAGCGGAGTTGCGCACTGTCAGATTTAACAAATCGCACAAATAGTTTCCATGCAAAACACCGAACGCGACGAACCGGACGGCTGTTTTTTGTTCAGAACCGCAAAAACAGAACAAATGCGGCCGTTTGATGCATCCGGCGGGGATTTCTCCGTTTTATCCGGTTATCCGCCGGGGACAGGTTTGATTTTTGTGTGTTATGAAGGTGCATCCGCGTGCAGACTGTCCGCCGCCCAGAGCGCAAG
Organism: Oscillospiraceae bacterium; assembly: GCA_017561965.1. Lineage (GTDB taxonomy): Bacteria > Bacillota > Clostridia > Oscillospirales > Ruminococcaceae > Firm-04. The sequence continues at coordinate 3,971 of JAFZBC010000308.1, read as the reverse complement.
CTGATCCCAGTCCATTGCAGCCAGCTTATGCGCCGCCCGCCGGATCGTATCGCGGCTGCCGAACGAGGAGAACCGCAGCCAGCCCTCACCCTGCGCGCCGAAGCCTGCACCCGGCGAGGTGACAATGCCGTAATGCGAGAGCAGCAGCCCAAAGCACTTCCAGGAATCCATATGATACGGGCATTCCATCCAGACATAGGGCGCGTGCTCGCCGCCGGTCGTGAACACGCCGCTCCGGTGCAGCGCACCGCGGATGATATCCGCGTTCTCCATGTAATACTGCACATCCTGCCGCACCTGCCGCTGTCCCTCCGCAGAGAGCGCCGCCGCCGCGCCGCGCTGAACGATATATGAGGTGCCGTTATACTTTGTGGACTGCCGCCGCATCCAGAGCCGGTGCAGCGACTGTCCTTCCTGCGTCAGCGTCCGCGGCACGATGACCCAGCTGCACCGCACGCCGGTGAAGCCCGCCATTTTGGAGAGCGAATTGATCTCAATGGCGCAGGTTTCCGCACCTGCGATCTCAAAGATGCTCCGCGGGAGCGCCGCACTGCGGATATATGCCTCATAAGCGGCATCGTAGATGATGCAGGCATTCTGCGCGCGGGCGTATTCCACCCACTGCCGCAGCTGTGCCCGCGAATAGACCGCGCCGGTCGGGTTGTTCGGGGAGCAGAGATAGATCAGATCCGTGCGGATGCTTTCATCCGGCATCGGCAGAAAGCCGTTCTCCTTGGTCCCGCGCGCAAAGCATACGCGCCGCCCCGCCATGACGCTGGTATCGTAAAACACCGGATACACCGGGTTCGGAAGCAGAACGGTGCTGTCCGGCGCGAACAGGTCGCAGAGGTTGGCAAGGTCGCTTTTGGCACCGTCACTGACGAATACATCCTCTGCGCCGATGCTGACATGAAAACTGCGGTAGTAATCCGCGATCATCTGCCGCAGAAACGGCTCTCCCTGCACGTCGCCGTAGCCGTGAAAGTGTGCGGCCTCGCGCATTTCCTGCGCCGCCGACGACATGGCATCACAGACGGCGGGCGCCAGCGGACGCGTCACATCATTGATGCCGAGCGAGAGGATCTCCGCCTCCGGATGCGCCTCGCGGAAATGCTTCACGCGCAGGCCGATCTCCGCAAAGAGATAATTCTGCTCCAGCTTCCGGATATTTTCGTTGAGCTGCATGCAGCCTCCTTTCATTCGGAAACAGGTACGCCGCCGCAGGCTGTTCTGCGGCGGCGGAATGATTGCTCAGGTCTTGGGTTTGTTCTGCTGCTTCAGATATTTGGACGGGAACCGCTTCTTCTTTTCCTCATACATCTTGCTGTCCGCCAGCGTGATGAGCTGGAAGATCGTGCTGCCCTCCGGCGGCACCGTGATGCAGGCGCCCATGCTCAGGCTCAGCTGATACGGCAGGCCGGAATGCGCATTGCAGATATCCAGAGAGGACTGGATCCGGTTCCGGAGCGCCGCGGCATCCGCCTCGGTATAATCCGCGCTGAAAATGAAGAACTCATCGCCGCCGAACCGGCAGACGATTTCCCCGCGGGAACAGGCCTCCTGCAAGATCAGCGCAATGGAGCGGAGCGCGTGATCGCCCGCGGCATGGCCGTAGGAATCGTTGATGCTTTTCAGCTCATCCATATCGGCAAACATCACCATCACAGAGCGGTGCTCGCGGATGCACTGGTCAAAGACAACCTGTGCGCTGCGCTTGAAGCCGTTGCGGTTGAAGATGCCGGTCAGCGTGTCGATCGCGTACAGCTTGTCAAGCTCCTCGACGATCTCGTCCAGGCAGAGAATCTTGCGGAAGTTCTCCAGGGTATTGCTGATATTGATGCTCCAGGAGTGGAACATGGTGCTGGCCATCGGGAATTCGGAATTGACAATCGCAAAATAGCCGAGGCAACGCTCCCGGAAATGCAGCGGAATAAAGAAAATGTTCCGCGGATGGTCGCTTTCCGTGCGCAGACGCGGCAGCATATCCGATGACGTAAAGCTGGCTTCGATCTTCTGAAACGCGCCGTCATAATATGCAATCGGCATCAGCATTCTGCCGGAATAGCCCTCCGTGATATAGGTATCCGGTGCGAGCGCGCCGTCATAGCCGTTCTCCTGCCGGATCTGGCGCACATGCCAGTTGTCGTTCAGGCAGAGGTAGAATTCCTCGCAGCGGGTCTGAAGGACAAATTCCTTCAGCGTGTCGATATATTCCTCAAAGCGGTCGCATTCGACGAGCGCACAGGACATCTGGTTGTTCAGCGAAATATCCCGGAGCATATTCTCGGTCGTCTGATAGCTGCGCTTTTTGTAGGCGCTGATGTCCTCGGTATCGGTCTGGTGGCATCCGCAGCTTTCCGAGAAAATCGGAACGGCGCTGAGTCTTGCGCTCCGTTCGAGCGATTCACCGGCCGCATGCAGACAGATCTTCTCGCAGGCCAGCACGCCGGACTGCACCAGCGGGCGCTCAACGGTCGTCAGCGCAGGCGAGAAGTTCCGCGCCTTATAGGTGTTGTCAAAGCCGGAAACGAGGACGTCCTCCGGGCAGCGGATGCCGTTCTCCTCCAGCGTCAGCACGGCGGAAACCGCCATGGCATCGTTTGCGCAGACGATTGCCTGCGGGAAGCTGAGATCGGATTTCAGGAAGCACTCAATGGCGCGGCGGCCGTCCCGGGCACGGAATGCGCCGTGATAGACGCGGTCGGGCTCCAGCGGGATCTGATGCTCCCGCAGCACGCGGCAGAACGCCGCAAAACGCTCGTTGCTCTCCGAATTGGTATCCGGGCCGGAGATGAAATTCAGCCGGGTGACGCCGTGCTCCTCGATCATGTGGCGGGTAATCTGCTCCATGGCCGTGTCGTTCTGCACGCCGATATAGTAGAGGTCACCAAGCTCGCGGTCAATGCTCACCGCCGGAATTCCGGCTGCCTTGATCCGCCGGTACAGCATTTCTGCTGTTTCGCCGGAAAAGGTATTGGACAGCAGAATCGCGCCGTCGAACTTGGAAAAGTTTGGCAGCTCGAAGATATTGTATTCGCCCTGATCGTATTTCGGATTCGGGAGGATCCCGCCGAACGCGATGAAGTGGGCGATATTGACCTGATGCTGCGCAGCATAGCGATGGATCCCGCGCAGAATGGCCTGCTGATACTCCTCATCAATGCCGGATGCGATCACGGCGATCGTGAAATCATAGCTGTATTTTGGCATAGGTTCACCTCATTACCTCTGCCGCAGTCACGCGGCGGCGGAATATGTGCTTGCCGGTTTCGGAGCCGTTTCTTCGGATCCCATACAGGAATATTTTAACATACCCGCACGGTTTTGTCAAGATTCTTTGCACCATCAAAAGGGTTTTCGTCAATCTCACCGTTATTTCGCACCGGATTTGTGCAGCCTGACGAAGCACAAAAAAACATCTCTCAATACAAATTCTGACAGGATCTGACAAATTGGATATAAAACGACAGTTGATAGTACAATCCCGCATTGCATTGAACATATTGCTGTGCTATAATGAAAGTGCAGATAAGCAACAGCGCTTATCACGAAAATACGCCGCAGGGCGCCGTAGTCCCGGCACCCCCTCCGTCGGGCTCCCTCTCCATTACGGATACGCTGCGGCTGCAAAGCAGATGACGGTACACATCTGTTTTCTCTCTGAAATCACTGCTTCGGCGGTGATTTTCTTTTTGCGTTCCGGCAGCGAAACACAGCGGAAGCAGACAACTTTTCCGGGAAACATCCGGACAATTTGCCGGGAGATACCGTACATCTGAAAAACGGTTCATACGCAGGGCTTCTGCATGCAAAACGGGCGCTGACTCAAAAGGTCAGCGCCCGTTTGTGATCAGCTCGTAAAGTGGAACGTAATGATGTCGCCGTCCGCGACCTCATAGGTCTTGCCCTCCATGCGCACGACGCCTTTTTCCTTGGCCGCGACCATATTGCCGCCGTTCGCCATGAAGTCC
>JAFZBC010000307.1:0-3178 GCA_017561965.1 Oscillospiraceae bacterium | reverse complement strand
CGCAGACCGTACAACGCGTCTGCGCCGAGCGAACGGATCTTGCCGTAATTCATCACGAGCATGAGATCATCGCGGGAGCTGCCGAGCGCCAGTGCGCGTTCGCCCAGCTTCTCTGCACCGGGCAGCTCCAGCAGGCGCAGTCCCGAACAACCCGAAAATACATTGTCCGGGATCTCATCTATGAATTCCGGCAGGGATACTCTGCGCAGGGCAGATGCGCCGGAGAAGGCACCCGGGCCGAGCAGCTCCAGGCTGTCCAGCGTCAGGCTGCCCGCGTAATTCTTGCAGCCGGCAAACGCATTTTCCCCGATCATCGTGATCTTGCGCCAGTCTGCGACGATCTCGTTCAGCTCGGTGCAGCCCTCACAGGCATGGGCGCTGATCAGCGTCACCGACGGAATGCCCAGCCGCCGCAGCGACGTACAGCCGGAGAAACAGCGCGTCGGAAGGGATTTCACGTTCGGCAGTGCAAGTGCGGTCAGCGCTTCGCAGGACGCAAATGCATCCTTTCCGAGCGTATCCAGCTCCGTACTCAGCTTCACGGTTTTCAGTGCAGCTGCACCGGAAAATGCCGCCTCCCCGACTTTGGTGACGCCGGGCGCTTCCAGCTCCGTCAGCTGCTTGCAGTCCTGGAATGCGCCGCTGCCGATTTCCGTGACACTCTCCGGCAGCACGACCTTTTCCACAAACTGATTGCCCGCAAAGGCATTGTCCGCGACGGCCGTCACCGGCACGCCGTCTGCCGTTTCCGGGATCGTGACGCGCTGGCGGATGCCGCGATAACCCGTCACAACGCCGTTTTCCATGGTCAGCGCACCGGCGATATCCTTGCCGCCGATCGTAAAGACCGCCGTGACCGGCACACTGTCCACATAATCCTTCCGCACGGCGACCGCCGTCACCCGCGTCGATTCGGTGATGTGCAGCGGCTCTGTATAGAGCGTGCCGTTCTCGCGTGTCGGTACGGAGCCGTCCGTGGTGTAGTAGATCTGCATCTCCGGGTGCGCCGCCGTGATCTCAACGGTCTGCGCTGTGCCGTAGTTGCCCTCTTCCCGGGAGAACGCCGGCGCCTTGCAGATGCCCGCATCCCAGCGGAAATCCTTCATGCAGACCATGCCCCAGCCAGTGTCGTCGTCGAAGCCGGGATCGCCCAGATCCACCGCATTCAGGCAGAGCAGATTCTCTGCGCGCGCCGAGGTCATCTCCCTGTCATAGCTGCAAAGCAGCGCACAGCAGGCCGTCACATGCGGCGTCGCCATGCTCGTTCCGTTCTTGGTTTCCTGTTTCGTCGCGTCCTCAATGCCGTAGCTGAGAATACCGACGCCCGGTGCCGCAACATCGAGCATTTCGCCGTAATTGGAAAAGCTCGCGCGCTCCATGTCCTGATCGACGGCACCGACCGTGATGCAGCTCTGTATGCTGCTCGGATAATAATACCGCGCATCGTCGGCGTTGTTGCCCGCTGCCGCACAGCAGATAATGCCGCTCTCCTCCGCGATCATCATCGCCTCGACCTCAAGCGGATTGACGCCCAGACCGCCGAAGCTCATATTCAGCACATCTGCACCGTTTTCCAGCGCGTACATAATACCCGCGTAGATCTGCTCGTCAGATGCGGAGCCCTTGTTGTTGAAGGACTTGATCGGCAGGATCTTCACGTTCTCCGGGGTCAGCTCGCAGATGGTGCCGGTGACATGCGTGCCGTGGCTGAGGTCGTCCGCATATGTGTCATCACCGGAACCGGAAAAGTTGACGCCGCCCTCTAAGATTCTGCCCTCAAACAGTGCAGGCGCGGTGTTCAGGCCGCTGTCGATCACCGCGACCCTGACCTCCGGCAGCTCTTTGCCTTTCAGATAGGTATTGTAAAAATCCTCCGTGCCGATCAGATCGGCGCCCCACGACATATAGGAGCCCGTACCGAGGCTGCTGACGCCCGTATCCGCTTCGGTCGAAAGCGCCGCCGTGTCCTGCGCATCCAGCGTCACGATATGCGACGGCTGCACATACTGCACCGCCGGATCCTGCTGATACAGCTGATAGGCTGCATACGCCTGTGCGGTCGAGGCATATTGCAGCACATGCAGATCGCGGTAGCCCTCCGCTTTCTCCTCTGCACCGTGCAGGTCAATCTTTCCCGCCGCCTTGACGATCAAGCGCGCGGTCTGGAATTCATTTGTGACGGTCAGCATGCCGCCGTCTTCTTCGCTCTCATAGCCGTATGCCGCGGCGGCGTCCGCAAACCGCCGGAACACGCCGGCCGTCTGCACGGTATCCGACTCCGGTGCGGACGAACAGATCATCAGATCTCCGCCGGAAACCGTCAGATCCCCGCAGCTGCCGACCGTTTCTCCGTCCGCAGTCAGGATCCCGGATTCTGTGTCAAAGCGGACTTCCTCAAAAAATGTGCGGTTCTCATCATGCTTCGTGACCGCGCAGATCTGCTCCGCAAATGCCTCAAGTGCCGTACCGGCGGCTGCCGCATCCGGAACAGTCACCGCCGTAACCGGCAGCGCCGATACCAGCTGCATCCCCATGACAGCAGCTGTGACGGCACATCCGATTCGTTTTTGTTTCATGTAAAATGCCCCTTTATTCTGAATTAACCCGTACTTTTGCGGCCGCCCGCAGCAGCCGCTGATCCCGTTTCCGGAATCGCCCCCGTAATAAACGCAGGATCAGGCAATACTGCCCGTCCAGTTCTGAATTCTCGCGCGCATTTCGTCTACCGCGAGAATTCCGTAGGCAAAGCCCTTGCGTACAAGCTCTGCCGGAACATACTCGTCATATTTTTCAAACAGCGGAATCTCGTCCGGATAGACAAGCTCCAGCGGATCAAATTCCGCCTCGGCCTGCTCTTTCAGAACGCGGTAGAAGGTTTCCTTATCCGCTTTCATCTTGAACGTCATGAAATACGGTCTGGATGGCGCCAGCCCCGACAGGTGCAGCTCCTGCGCACATTTGATTTTCAGCAGACGCTCCATTGCCAGAAACGCGTAGCTCCCGAGCCACGGGAACAGCGCCCACATGTCGCCGCCCATGCAGATCAGCGGCTCCGTCAGCAGCCCCGAATGCGCGGCCGTATTCCGCGCCTGCGCAAGCCGCGCGACGCCGTTTTTCATCACGTAAGGATATTGCCTGTCCTCCTGCAATACCCCGCGCATCCGCTCCAGAATCTTCG
>JAFZBC010000306.1:0-5316 GCA_017561965.1 Oscillospiraceae bacterium | reverse complement strand
CGACTGGATCGTGTCGATCCGGAACGCAGGCTTTACGGTTGCAATCGACGATTTCGGCAGCGGCCTGTCCTCGCTGCAATTTGTCAAAGACGTTCCGGCAGATGTACTGAAAATCGACAAATCCCTGCTCAGCCGCAACTGTGAGGACGAAAAGGAGCGCATTGTGCTGGAAAGCATCTTCTCTTTCGCACACCGCCTGCATATGAATACCGTTGCAGAGGGTGTTGAAACCAAGGAACAGCTTGCATTTCTGCGCTCATGCGATTGCAGCAAGATTCAGGGCTATCTGTTTGCCCGTCCGATGCCGGAGGACGATTACCTCGCACTCTGTCAGGCACACCCGACGGCAGAGGAATCGGTGGATATTCTCCGGATCCAGAGCCCTGCAAGCGCAGCCAATCTGCTGATGGGTGTCATTTTCCGGCGCTATCCGCTCGTCATTTTCTCCAATCTGACGCGGAATACCTATTACGGAATGACGAATCAGAACTTCACGGTGACAAGCTGTCCGTCCGCCGGAATGTATGACGACCTGATCCTGCGCGGCGCAGAAACCATGGAGCCGGAGGACCGCGCAGATTTTCAGGCGGCGTTCAACCGGGAAAAGCTGCTCGCAGATTATGAAAACGGGATCCGTGAGGTGCGGCTCGTCACGCGGCAGCGCGGGGATGACGGTGTGATCCGGCGCCTGGAAACCGTGGATTTTTTTGTAAAGAGCGTCTATTCCGACGATATCATTGTCATTTCGCTCTGCCAGAATCTGCCGGACTGATCCGGCTAATCGAAAAGCCGAAGACACAGCTCACCCTGCAAGCCCTGCATAACCGGAAACTGAAATAAAATCATGATTCAAAAGGAGGAATTCCCAATGGAAGAATTCAATCCGGCTGATTATCAGCCAGGCCGCAAGCCCGAGCGTTCCTATATCTGGTTCGTATTCGGAGCCGCATTTTTCATCATCGGTCTTGCAATGCTGATCGGCGGAAAAATGGAGCAGCAGGATTTCCCGCTCAAGCTGACCGGCGAGGTCATCTCCTGTGAAACCTACACAGAATCTGACGGGGAAGACGGCACCAGAACGTTCAGCAATCTTGATGTGCTCTGCACCGATTCCAACGGCATTGAGCATACCGTTTTCATCGGACACTGCACCGGCAGATACAATCAGGGCGAAACCGTGGACATTCTCAGCAAGCCTGATTACAGCTCCGGCATAATCAACACCCGCACGGCAGGCAACGCTTTCAAAGTGATCATTCCGTTCTTCATAGGCGCTGTCGGCGTGTACAGCGGCATTGTGAGCGTCAGAAAGAACCGGCAGTTCGGCTGACAGGAGAAACTGTACCAGAAGCATCCGCACAGCATCAACGGCAGATACACTGCGTATCTGCCGTTTCAGTTTGTCGGAGATACCGCAAATGTAACAGGCGGCGCAGCACTGTGACTGCGCCGCCCTTCGTCTGCGGCTGCTAAACCGTATATCCCTTTTCGCGGAGCGCATCGATCAGATCGCCCAGGATCTTCGCATTCGTTTCCGAAACGGAGTGAAGCAGATAAACCGCACCGCCGTGTGCCATATCCGTCAGCTGTGCAAGTGCGGCTGACGGCTCCGGCTGATCGTCGGTTTTCCAGTCCACATAGGCTGCGCTCCAGAACACCGTGCTGTATCCGAGCGAACGGATTTTCTCCAGTGCAAAGGCATCGTATTCCCCGCACGGCGGCCGGAAATACTGCATGGAATAGCCATACCGTTCCTGCACATAACCGTGCAGGCTCATGAGCTCTTTCTCGATGGCACTGCTGTTCATGCCCGCGACGGACGCATGTGTCATGCCGTGATTGCCGAGCGTATGCCCCTCCGCAATCATTCTTCGGACAAGCGCGGGCTCTTTTTTGGCATAGTCGCCCGTCAGAAAAAAGATCGCCGTCACATGCTTCTCCAGCAGCGTATCCAGAATCGTCGCAGTATACCCGTTCTCATAGCCCTGATCGAATGTCAGAATGATCCGCGACGGATCCGAGGAAAGCGCATAGGCACCGCTTTCCGCATACTGCGCCTGAAATGACACGGCACCGGACGGACGGTTCAGCGCATCCCGCTCTCTGCCCTGTCCGTAGCCCTCCGCCGAAACCGGAAGTCCTGTCAGCAGAGAAGCTGCGGTCAGCACTGCAAGCAGATTCATTTGCCGTTTCATGCTGTCATCCTTTCCTGCGGTGAGTACCCGCAGAAGCAGTATATGCAGCCGTTTCGCATTTATCCGCGGGAGCTTCTGGCATGATAAGCCGCAATGCCGCGGCGGTAGTGCGGCAGATACCCGGCAAGCAATGCGGCGCCCGTCAGCAGCGGTGGGAGCGCAGTCAGGAGCCTTTGCAGCAGCGGCACGGCCGAAAACGGCTCATGTCCGTCAAATATCAGCTGATACAGCCCGATGAACGGCGCATTCAGCAGCAAAAACACATTCTGCATCAGCACACTGTCCCGGAACAGCGTCAGCAGCAGGCAGAGCAGCCATGCGGGCAGCATCCCGCAGACGGCCAGCAACAGCGGCTTGCGTACCGGCATTGCGGCTCCGGTCTGCCGGTATCTCCGCAGGTCGTCCTCTGCGATTTTCTGCGCAGTATTGTACATCAGCAGAACATGTGCCGTGATCCCGCAGAGCATTCCTGCAAGCCGCAGCAGAACCGATCCGCCGAGCAGCGCGAACGAGAACGCCAGCACCAGGCAGAATATCTCCGAAAGAAGCAGCCAGAGCAGCAGCCGCGCCAAATGTTTCCCGTATTGCTTCATATTTCCTCCGTGTATTCCGCGGCTTCTGCGGCATACTGTCCTTGCCGGAGCAACAGGGCTGCGGCATCGGCAGAAAGGAGAAGCAGCATGGAAAAGCGTGAATCCGATGTAAAGATCTATATTCCGCATCTGCGGAACAGCATGTCCGGCAGCGACCTGAACAAACAGCCGCCGGAGCAGAATCCGCCTGCGGAATCGCCGGAGCAATATCCGCCGGAAATCACATGTAAGGGTTCGCTGTGAACTATTATACATGATTTCCACAGGATTGTAAAGAGATGCACGGGAAGTTTTGGGAAACCCGCCAAAAACGGCGCAATACCTGCCGGAACAGCCGGAATGCTTGACGAAAAAACGATTTTGCGATATAATATGAAATGGACGATTTCGCATTCCGGTGATTGGAGGGCTATATGGCTTTGGTTTCAGTTTCGATCCTCAACGGGGATCTTGCACGGCTCGCAGAGGTCGCGCAGACCATTGAGGCCGCGCAGGCGGATATGCTGCATTTTGACGTCATGGACGGCATGTTTGTCGATAACATCTCCTTCGGGCTCCCTGTTCTGAGCTGCCTGAAGCCATTGGTACATCTGCCGCTGGACGTACATCTGATGATCGAAGAGCCGCTCCGTTTTGCAGAGCGGTTTGCGGAAGCAGGCGCAGACCTGCTGTCCTTTCATATCGAGAGCCGCTCGGATGCAGCAGAAACACTGCGGGAGATCCACAGCTTCGGCATTCCGGCAGGCATCGCGGTTTCTCCGGAAACGCCGGAGGACACGGTCTTTCCGCTGCTGGAGCAGATGCAGCCGGGGGATTTCATTCTGATGATGACGGTTCGCCCCGGGCTCGGCGGACAGCAGTTCATGGCAGAGGTACTGCCGAAGATCCAAAGGCTCCGCAGCCGCATCGCAAAATTGCAGATTCCGCTCCACATTGAGGTAGACGGCGGCATCAATGCAGAAACCGGACTTCTCTGCCGGAAAGCAGGCGCGGATTATCTCGTTGCAGGCTCCTATGTGCTCGGCGCAGAGGATCCCGCAGATGCGGTGCGTTCTCTGACCGCTCCGTTCTGATTCAGATACACTGCACGGCGTCCTGCTCAAATATACAGCTGCCGTATTCCGAAAGCCGTGCGCGGTTCAGCGCGGACAGCCGGAACGGCCTGCCGTATTCCAGCAGCAGATGATGCACCTGCATCGCGCCGCTGCGTTTCAGCCGGACAGCAAGCACATACTGCCGCCGGTATTCGTATAATTTGCTGCTGAGAATCGCCTCCTGCCGTGCGCGCAGCAGGACACAGCACCGTTTCAAGGTGCTGCGGTCGGAAAAGCGCGCTGCCAGGCGCACCGATTTCGGCGGCTTCTGCTTTTTTTCCGGTTCGTTCTGTACCGTGAAATACGCAGACAGACTGCCGTCCGCTGCGGTCAGCAGCTCGACCGTCACCGGCATTTCCGTCAGCGGAATGCCGCTTGCAAGCTCTGCCTTTGAAAGCATAAACGAGATCAGCCGCATCATCTGCGGGGAATCGGGCGGAGCATCCGGATCATATAAAAATACGGTCAGCTCATCCGCTGTGAGCTGCACCTTGACGGACTGTGCGGAGAGCCGCTGTACGGTCATGTCTGTATCCTTTCTGCCGGAATTCCGGCGCTGAAGCCTTGCAAGGGGGTGTTTCCGCTGCAAAAAAAATCACAGAGCGAACAGTATTTTGACATTGGCTGCGCGCTGCTGGCGATCCTTGCACCGGCTGCATACGGCTACGGAATGCGGATCTGGCTGCTCGCCGGAACCGCCTTTGCCGTGTCACTGCTGACGGAATGGGGCTGCCTCTATGTCCGGAAGCAGACCTTTACGCGGGCCAATCTGGATGCCGGTTTATACGGCGTCATTCTCATGCTGATGCTGCCCGCATCCGTCCCGCTGTCCCTGCTTATCATGTCCTGTATTTTCGCAATTATTTTCGGCAGACAGCTGTTCGGCGGCAGGGAAAATCCGGTCGTACATCCGGCTGCTGCGGGATACTGCTTTGCGCTGCTCAACCAGCGCGCCGCCGTCACCATGTTCCCGAAGGCCTTTGCGCCGATCCCCCTGAGCGGTGCCGCGGAAAGCGCTCTGACAGAGGGCGTTTCCGCAGCGTTCAACCGCGGGCTCGGCTTTGCAGGGTATCCGACGGACTGGCTCATCGGCCTGTCGAATCAGCCGGCCGGGACAGGCTCTGTCGTTCTGCTTGCAGCTGTTGCAGTCGTTCTGATGCTCCGGCGCTCCGCGTCCGGCTGGGTAATTCTGCCCGCTATGGCGTTTGCCTGTTTCAGCGGCATCGTATTCGGGTATTTCCGTTCTCCCGCAGAGCAGCTCGCAGGAAGCTTCCTCGCCAATCAGATGCTGTTTTCCATTATTTTCCTGCACGGCGATCCCGCCTACGCCCCGAAGCAGATTGGCGGAACGCTGTACGGAATCATTTTCTCCGGCGCGGCGATCATCCTGACAAGGATTCTGTTCGTCACGGATGCGCCGGTCATGCTTGCGGT